>JADJWC010000004.1:300000-571734 GCA_016716565.1 bacterium | reverse complement strand
TGTATGGCTTGTATTCAGGAATGTCCTGTAATGATTGGAGCATCTTGACAGCATTGTCGATATGAGGCGAACCTTTGTTTTAACGGGAGTCGCAGTTTCCCTCAGGATTGAATAATGTTTTCAAAAGTCTTGAAACCAATTTTACTCCCTGGGCTTTCAATCCTGCAGACAGAGCAAACTGGGCTGAAGGACTTGGAGTAAAAACATTGGCCGAAGACTCAAACTGCGAATATTTATTTTGGGTTGGCTGCGCTGGTTCGTACGATGATATAAAAAGTTCTGTTGCATTTTCGAAACTAATGCAAAAAGCCGGAATCGAATTTAGAATTCTCGGAACACAGGAAAAATGTAACGGTGATACAGCAAGAAGACTTGGCAATGAATATCTCGCACAGATGTTCATGATGGAAATCGCTGAAACTCTTAATCACTACAAAGTCCAGAAAATTGTTACTGCCTGTCCTCATTGTTATCATTCACAAAAATGAGTATAAGCAATTTGGCGGACACTTTGAAGTATTTCATCACACAGAATTAATTGATGAAATGTGATTTCTTCAAAGAAAATTACTTTTGAAGAATGATGCAAAGAATGATATGACTTATCACGATTCCTGCTACTTAGGAAGATATAATGAAGTTTACTACGCACCAAGAAAAAGTCTTACGGCAGTCGATGGAATTAATTTAATTGAGATGAAAAGAAATAAAGTATTAGATTTTGCTGCGGGCAGGTGGCGGAAGAATGTTTCTTAAAGATGATGAAGGAGGAAGGATCAATGAAGAAAGAACTATGAAGCACTTCCGCAACTGGAGCCGATAATAATTGTATCTGCTTGTCCGTTTTGTATGACAATGATGACTGATGGAATAAAACATTTTGAAAAACTGAAGAAGTCAAAGTAAAAGACATTGCGGAAATTATACTTGGAAAGATCTAACTAACTATATATCAACCACAAATGATGGAGGTAACAATGGATAAATTCAATCAATTGGTTCAGTTCTCGTACAAGGATTGGAAACCGATTTTCATAAATTATGAGAAAGGACAATCCGCGTCAGGCACAAGTAAGAAAAGGCTTAAGTGATTTAAGAAAAACTTGCCAGGATGTGCGCAAAGACGTGCAGGATGTAAAAGCTCAGAGAAAAAGCTGCTAAAGGATAATTTCCTTCCAGCTTCTTCTTTGTCATTTGGAGGGCTGGGTTAAGAAATTGATCCAGCCTTTTTATGTAAATCAATAATATTTATGATTTTGCTGTTTATATTCAACCTTAACAAATGAAAAATTAGCAATTATAGCTTTAGTGTAACTGTAACTTTTCAGCATTTCTTTTTCAATCACAATGAACTGGATAAAGCTGAATTTACTTCCAAAAAGATTCGACAGCACTTGCATCACTTTGCTTCGTTGGTGATCTGATGTGCCATTCAACTCAATTCTAATTATGCAAAGGTCGGAGTCGATACTTTCGATTTCACAGGTGTTTACAGAGAAGTTAAACAATATCTTTCCGCCGCAGACTTAACAGTCGGAAATCTTGAAACAGTAGTAGCTTGCAAAAATAAAGGCTACAGTGGTTATCCATATTTTAACGCACCTGATGATTTTAACATAAGTTTCAGTTATGCAGGATTTGATTTTCTCATTACTGCAAATAACTATGCACTGGATCAGGGCTGGGAAGGAGTTAAAAGAACTATTGAGGTAATGAATGAATATAAAATTCAT
Source organism: bacterium (assembly GCA_016716565.1). Classification (NCBI taxonomy): domain Bacteria; species bacterium. Next base: position 570,001 of record JADJWC010000004.1, on the reverse strand, counting down.
TCAACCGGAACTTTTTATCCAAGGAAGACAGAGATTCGATTAAAAATTTTAAAATAAACTCGATTACATTCGCAATTTTGCATATAGTGAAAACACAAACGGTCTGCCTTATTCCTAAAGGAAAGATTTCATAATAAATCTGATTGATGAAGAATTAATCCGAAACGATATTACAAAAGCAGAAAAGGGAGTGGATATAGTTGTTGTTCACTTGCATTATGGTCCGAATACAAACATAGAGAACCAAGTGATTACCAAAAAGATATTGTGAAGAAAATTATTTCATTTGGAGCTGATATAATTATTGGCGGACATCCGCACGTAATTCAACCGGTAGATATTTTTAAAACTGAAAGTAAAATTGATTCAGGATTTGCTGCTTATTCTATGGGAAATTTTATTTCAAATCAAAGGTGGCGTTATTCTGATGCGGGTGTTATCATAAAACTGGAAATATCAAAAAACATATTTACAGATTCCATCTATATTAGTGAAGTTAATTATCTGCCAACGTGGGTATTCAGAGGTCAAACAGAAAAAGGAAGAGAATATATTATTTTACCATCTCAGAATTCTAGATGATTCCACTTATTATTATCTATGACCGAGTATGATAGTACTAGTTTGTTAACCTTTTAACGATACTAAAAGAGTTATTCATAAATCACTCAACAAAATTCTAAAATTAAGTACCAGTGGAATGAAACGTATCTATTATTTTACTAGGTTTGGTTTAATTATTCTTTCATCGGTAAGCTGTACTAAAGAAGAAAATCCTATTGTCGATCCTCCTCCGCAGGCAACAAGAAGCTTTTTGAGATGGGGTTTCACCTTTCCTTACGATATCAGTAGTGCAGCAGTGATTATGCATGACAAACTAGCTACTGACGCAGATCTTATATCTCATCATTTTGATGACGGAATACCATGGCCCGAAGCTTTGAGCGTGCAGATTTTCACATCAATATTATGAACGATTGGCAATACAGGTTATCGCGGACACCTGCTTCACATAAATTCTGCTTTCAGTTACTCCAATAAAATTTTTAAGGGATGGATTGGCGCCCTACAAAGCTGAAACAGGTGATTTGCCACTGCCTCCACCATGGGATACTATATCATTCAATCATCCTGATGTCAAACAGGCTTATTTCAATTATTGTGTTCGCATAATGGATTATTTTAAACCCGATTATTTTGTGATAGGTATTGAAGTAAATCTTTTAATGGTTCAAGCACCGGAATTGTGGGACAAATATTTGATTTACACAAGTATGTATATCAACAGTTAAAAATACTGATCCGGGACTTTCCAATATTTGTTTCGTTTACCGGAAATGGATCTTGTAGATGGTTACACAAACTCCAAATCACTCTCAGCAGATGCAGGTTCTCAATGATATAACAAATTTTACTGATTACTGTGGAGTTTCACTCTATCCTTATTTTACAAGTTTTTTGTGCGATACAATTCCATCGATATGTTCGATAAAATATTTTCACACTTGACCAAGCCAATTGCAATTTGCGAAACAGGTTATGCTGCTGATTCAATAACAGTTTATGGAGGGACTATTGTTCTGAACGGAACCCCGCAAAAGCAAAATCAGTATTTAACTTTAATGCTGAATAAAGCCGAAGAAAATGATCTGAGATTTGTTGTGAATTTTGTTCTCCGTGATTATGATGCATTATGGCAGGCAATGGTTCTCCAGATGATCTCTACAAAGTCTGGAAGGATACACTGGATTATATGATGAAAATGGTGATGCTCGTCTTGCTTATCAGAATTGGGTATTTCTGGGCTGAACAAACAAGTAATGCCATCGAATTGATTTTTGAATGATTGGGAAAATACCGGAATAAATATTTTGAAAATAAATCTGCACTCGCATTAATATTTATAACAGTATTCATTGATCTTCTGGATTTGGAATTCTAATACCAATTTTACCATCATTTGCAGTTAAAGAACTCGGAGTTGATGAAGCAGCAATTGGAATTGCGATTGCAGCATATTCGTTTATTCAATTCTTGTTCAATCCCATATTAGGAAAATATTCTGACAAGCACGGAAGAAAACCGGTAATCGTAGCTTGTCTTTTTATTAACGCTATTGGCTACGTGATTTTTGCTTTCACTCACTCATACATTATGCTTCTTTTCAGCAGAATAATAGCCGGTATTGGTGGAAGCAGTATCGCTGTTGCACAGGCATACATCGCAGATGTTACAACAAAAGAAACACGATCTAAGGGAATGGGACTGATCGGTTCAGCTGGTTTGGGATTTGTTTTGGTCCGCTCATCGGTGGTTTTCCCTCGCCGAATATGGTTATATGATCACTGGTTTGGTTGTTGTGGATTTTCAATAGCTGCTTTTATTGTTACGATGATATTTCTACCAGAGTCATTGAAGAAGAGCGAAGACGACAGATCGAATCAATTCTCACGAGAAGAAAATTGTTAGACATAGCAGCTTTAAGAAAGTATTTAGTGAACCAAGCAGAGCAATATTTATTGTTCTGTTTTTCATTCTAATATTTTCATTCGCAAATATTTACGGAACATTTGCACTTCTTGGAATCCAGGTTTACGGACTAACTGAATTGCAAAACGGATACTTATTCGGAATAACGGGATTAGTTTCAGCAATTGTGCAAGGAGGATTGATAGGTCATATCGATAAGATGATGACGAAAAAAATATTTTAAAAGTAAGTTTATTGATTATCAGTATTGACTTGGACTCATTCCTTATGGAGGAAATTTTCTAGGTCTTGCTTTAATCTCTGGGATTTCTTTACGATTGGGTACTGGTATGCTGCAGCCAACTTTACTAAGTTTGATTTCTGATGTAACTCCGGAATGAGGAGCAGGGAGTTACACTTGGTGTAAATCAATCCTGATCAGCATTAGCGAGAGTTATGGGTCCTTTGTGGGGAGGTTTGCATTTGAGTTTTTGGGATATCCGTTTCCGTTTTTAACTGGGGCTGCATTTATGTTTGTAGTTTTTATTTTACGATGTTTTAGTTACCAAAAAAATCGTTTTAAGTAGTTAATGATAGTATTATAAACTGCTTGATGATTTATAAATAAGCTTTGATCTAATTTGTTGATTTAGAGTAATTAAATAGAGAAATTTGTTCAGTTATTTATAAATCACTTATGGGGTTCCTCTAATGAAAATTTAACGCCTATCTTATTTTTCTTCTGTTACTCAATCTTTTCAAATCTCACCAGTGCATCAAATGTTATCGTCAAAAATTATTCATTGAAACCAAAGTTTCATTCATTGAAAAATCAATTCAAGTCAATTTGGTTTGTGGCTTACGAAAGAACAATGATGCAGATGAAATCCAGTTTCTCTTTAATTCATCCTATCAAGTGAATTCAATTTCATACAAAGATGGAAATGAATGGCTTCCTTTCTTTCAATTTCAACGGGAAAGATTCATTGTTGTTAAAAACGGAGTCAATATTTCAAAATGATAGACTTAGAAATAAGATTCAATTACTCATTTGAAATCGACGAGATGAATGATACGCTGTTACTTCTTGATCGCGGTCATCGATGGTATCCATTAATTATAAACCAGATTTTTACTTATAAGTTGAAGTGCGAAAGTACCTGAGGGTTATAGTGTGTTATCATCAGGTAATTAATTGGACAAAGTGGATACAGGAGATTCTGTTTTTATTTATGAATGTGAAAAACCGGTTTTCAAATGCCACTGGTAGTTTTCAGAAACGAATCATATCAGCATACAGAGTTTTCTTCTAAAAAACAAATTAGAACTTTATTCAAGAGAGATAGATTCAACTTTAATAATTAATATGTTAAATCAGGCAGATAGCATTCTTAATTACTTTAGTAAAACGATTGGTCCTTACGCAAGAGAGCAACTAATATATTTTGTTGTCACTGATTTTGGAGGAGTTAATGTTGGTAGTGGTTTGTTAACAATTGGCATAATAATCCTTGAAATCATAAACAAGGGTTTCAAGGAGCAGTTGATTCTTACGATTGCCCAACAGTGGTTTACATCTGGTGTATTTGCGGATATTAGCGAGCCAGGTTTTTTCTTTTTCACAATTTCTTTGCCTCATTATCTTAGACTAATGTTCGTAAGAGATAGCGAAGGAGAAGAAGCATTTAACAATGCATTACTTAAACCACTTGATAAATATAAAGAATTTGCAGGGAGTGAGAGGGATATCCCGATTCTTGATGTCGATATGCCAAATACGAAAGAAAAAGGACTAATACTATATGGAAAAGGACCATATGTATTAAATCTTTTAGCAGAAGAAATGGGCCTTGAAAACTGGAAGTTATTTTTGAGAGATATCTACCAGACTTTCATCGGAAAGATAATGACTATGGATGATTTTGAAAATCATCTTGCAACATTTGATAAAACCGAGAAAGCTGTGTCTTTGTTTAAAAAGCTTATAAGTGAAAAGGGAATGCCAAAAGAATGATTTAATTAATAACTGATAGCGTTAAAGGAGTATTTTAACTTATGTTCTGATTGCTATAGCCTCAATTATTTATATACCGATGAAGATAAATTTTATTATAATTGATTAAAGTAAAAAATAATCTGATGCACAAAATCACAACATAAAAATTAACAAGACTATTATTTTATTGGTAATATTAATTTTTCAATCTGGTTTTTCGCAGCAAGATACCTTGATTAACTATAATACAGTTACACATCAAATATTTTACTATCCGCTCGTTACAATTGACACTACAAAAGAATTCGAACAATCTGGTTGGAACTATGGCAGTTACCCGGGACGCGATTTTTATGAACTTGAACCACCAGATAGTACTTACAATAATTCTGGATTTACTGATTATTCACCATTACAATATTTATATGCTACTAATAACTACCCGTCAAGAACAGCAGTTAAACTTTATCGGAGCCAAAATGATACATTATTTCAGCTATGTTCTGGGATTATGGTTGCTCCAAGTTATGTGCTTACAGGTTGCCATTGTGTAGGAAGTTTGATACAACTCACACACTAATTTTCCGGACAGTATTTGGGTTTTTCCAGCTTATGACAATGGAATTGAAAGTCAAATATTTGGTAAAAGTATGGAATAGAATATATCACTTTCAAATCTAACCTATTTGGTTGGTATTCAATTGATATTGCATTAATAAAATTAGCGGATAATATTGGTATTAATACAGGATGGGTAGGAATAGCATATCAAAAAGATGATGAATTTTTTATGAATAATGTATTGCATAAAATTAGTTACCCCATGATACCTGATGTTTGTGATACTACAAGAATATTTAATGGTGATACGCTTTATTATAATTACGGGATTCTTGATTTGATTGATGAAAATTGGCTTGGATACGATATTTGTGGTGTCCCGGGTCAGAGTAAGTTCTCTAACTTGCACAGATAATTTTTCTTACTATTCATTTGGAACATTGGCATTTTCTTATCAGTTTAGGCATAAACGTATTACGCCAGAAATTTACTATCCTTTCAAAAAACTGTAATTATTAATCATTTATCGTATGTAGAAGAGGAAAATTTGTCAATAAATGAATTCTATCTTTCAGATGCCTATCCCAATCCATTTAATTCTTCCATTAAGTTTATTTATAAAGTCCCCTTCATTTCCAACTGTCCAAATAACTATTCATGATACTGGGTAGGGAAGGAAAATCTATTAATCAAGAGCAGGGAGAGAGGACTATGAGATTATCTTTGATGCAATTGGTTTGCCAAGTGGAATCTATTTCTGCCACCTTCGTAGTGGCGAATATTTGACTACAAAGAAGATTATTCTTTTGAAATAAGAGCAATAAGAGAACAGAGTAATTATTTATTTAATTATTAAGTTTACATCAATTTCTTTCTGGCAAGAATTTAAATCTAATCCTTATTCCGAATTGTGGATATTTTTACTAAATGCTCAAAATCAACAGCATAAAAATAGATAAATCCATTCTGCTCGCACCAATGGAGGATGTGACAGACATTTCGTCTGGTTTGCAGGAACTGGTGCTGATATTGTTTACACTGAATTTGTAACTCCGAAGGATTAGTGCGTGCTAACAAAAACCCATCAGAAGCTAAAATACTGATGAGGAAAGTCCAGTTGGAATTCAGATTTACGGTGCAAATATTGAATCAATGGTGGTGTTGCTAAAATTGCAGAGGCAGAAAATCCTGGATTTGATTGATATTAATGCGGGCTGTTGGGTAAAGAATGTTGTCGGATGTGGAGCTGGTTCTGCATTTCTAAAAGATCCTCCATATATGCAAGAACTAGTTAGAGAAGTTGTGGACTCGACTTCATTACCAGTAACTGTAAAAACAAGATTGGGCTGGGATGAAAACAGTATCCAGATTCTTGAAGTAGCAAGAGAATGGAAGATGCCGGTGAGCCAGCATTGACTGTCCATTGCAGAACGAGGAAAGTTGGTCATAGTGGCGATGCAGATTGGGCTTGGATTCCGAAAGTCAAAGAAGTAGTAAGTCTTCCGGTTTTCCTTAACGGAGATCTGCACAAGACGTAAAAAGAGCTTTTGATGAAACTGGTGCTGATGGAGTGATGATTGCACGAGGTGCAATTGGTAATCCGTGGATTTTAAAGAAGCAAAAGAACTTCTATCAACCAGGAAATATTACAACCATTGTTGATGAGGAGATGAGAATAAAACCTGGCCTTAAACATCTTAAACTTGCTATTAAAGTTAAAGGAGAAAGAAGAGGTAGATTGAGCATCGAAAGTTCTATGCCGGTTATCAGAGAAAGGATTGTATAACGCAAGGATACGCTGAGCTGACTGAATTATATTGAATATATCGCCGTTGAAGATGTGCTGAAGTATCTGGACTCGTTGAAAAGGAGGTTGATCAGCTTTGAGTAATGCTAATCTAATTGTTACTCTGAATTCGTTTCAGTAGGGTCTCAATCAAATTCATTAAAGATGCTCAAATAAGTGGGAAATGACAAAAGAAAAACAGAAAAGCTTGCAAGGTTCATCTCAACTCTCTTTGTCCCTCCCTTCATTTACCATAATCGTTTTCCACAATCTTTGCTTTTACAATTGAAACAGAATCTTTGAAAATAATGGTCACAATTCTGGTTGCGTCTTGTTAGGATTTGCGGCACCGATCATTTTATTTGTTGTTCTTCGAAAGCGAAAAAAATTGTTGACCTTGATGCGTCTATAAAGGAAGAAAGAACAGTACCATTTGTAATCTCAGTCGGATTTTATTTAATTGGACTGATCCTGCTGATAAACTTTAATGTTCATATTATTTCAATCGCATTTTGGTTTTGTTATATTTCCAATACGTTAGTTACAATCTTAATTAACAAATACTGGAAAATCAGTGCGCATGCCATGGGTGCTGCAGGTCCATTGGCTGCAGTGACGTATGCTTTCGGACCGATAGCTTTAATATTCTCAATTATAGTTCTATTAGTTGGATGGTCTAGGATTCAATTGAAAGTGCACACATCTGCACAGGTGATAGCTGGTATACTATTTGGCTTTATCTCAGTGTATTTGCAAATGTATTTTATTGTTCGTTTGTTTGAATAATAAATTTTGGTGGAATTATGATAAAATATGAACTCGAAAACGAAATCGGGATTTTAACTCTCAATCGTCCTGAAAAAAGAAATTCACTTCATCCCGAATTGGTAAGTCAGATGAAGTCAAAGCTAATGGAAGCAGGTGATGATGATTCGGTTAAAGTCGTGATTATTACAGGTGAGGGAAAAGCTTTCTGTGCAGGTGCAGATCTTGAATACCATAATGAGATGAGGAATTATTCATCATTAGATAACGAAAAAGATTCCCGGGAACTAGCCGATTTATTTTTAATGATATATAATTTCCCGAAGCCAGTTATTGCTGCAGTAAACGGAGCAGCCATCGCTGGCGGGTGCGGACTGGCTTCTGTATGCGATATAATCGTTGCTGACGAAAAAAATGCAAAGTTTGGTTATTCAGAAGTAAAAATTGGATTCATACCTGCTATCGTTTCAACATTTCTAATTAGAAGAGTTGGTGAAGGAATGGCAAAACAATTGTTACTGTCCGGTGATATAATTGAAGCCAAACGAGCTTATGAGATTGGATTCGTTAACTACTTATTTAACAATGCATTAGAATTTTCTTTGAATTTATCGTCTAAAATTAAAACGAACTCAGAATCCAGTATGATAATGACAAAGGATTTGATCAGAAAGGTGTCGAATTTATCAATCGAAGAATCAGTTGAATATTGTATCGGTCTAAATACAATCAGCCGCACAACTGATGATTTTAAAAAAGGCTTAAACAAATTTCTTAATAAAAAATAGGAACGGTTATGCCAGCAGACCTTAAAAAATACATCCGGAGCATCCGGGATTTTCCGATCAAAGGAATTATGTTCCGGGATATTACTACACTGTTAAAAGACCCCGTAGCTGTAAAGGAAACGCTGAATCTATTGCTATCCCATGCAGAAGATAAAAAGGTTGATAAAGTAGTTGGAGTTGAATCACGAGGCTTCATATTTGGAGCGATGTTGGCAAATCAATTAAATGCTGGCTTTGTTCCTGTAAGAAAACCTGGAAAGCTTCCGGCAGAAAAGGAATCACAAACCTATCAGTTAGAGTATGGACTGGACAAAATAGAAATACACAAAGATGCAATCAGCAAAGGTGATAAAGTTTTAATTCATGATGATCTTCTTGCTACCGGTGGGACAGCCGAAGCTGCCTGTAAATTAGTAGAAAAGCTTGGCGGTGAAGTTGTCCTTGTCTCATTCATAATTGAGTTGTCGTTTCTTAATGGGCGCGAAAAACTTAGAAATTACAATGTGAATTCACTCATTAATTATGAAGATGAAAACTAGCCGAAAGATATAATTTGAGAGAAGTTACATTCCTTAAAAAGAATGCTGAGAAATGGAAAGAAGTTGAACAGTTTCTTGCCTTAAAAGAAAATGTCAATCCTGATAAACTTGCTGATCTTTTCATAGAATTAACCGATGATCTTTCTTACTCCAGAACTTTTTATCCCGAAAGCAAAACAACACAATACTTAAATTCTCTCACCGCACGTATTCATCAATCAATCTATAAAAGTAAAAAAGAAAGAAAGGAAAGATTCCTTAGATTCTGGAAATATGAAGCACCCTTACTTTTTTACAAGCATAGAATGAAGATAATTATTTCTTTCTCGATATTTTTTCTTTCAATGCTTATTGGCATTGTTTCATCTGCAGGTGATTCTGGTTTTGTCCGACTTATTATGGGCGACAGTTATGTTAATATGACTCTTGAAAATATTGACAAGGGTGATCCGCTGGCTGTTTATAAACAGATGAATGGGGTTGATATGTTCCTCGGCATAACATTCAATAATATCAGAGTTTCATTCATTGCATTTATGTTTGGTCTGCTGCTCTCATTTGGAACTGGCTGGATATTAATGTCAAACGGAATAATGTTAGGAGCATTTCAATATTTCTTTCACATACACGATCTTTTGTTTGAATCTATTCTTGTAATCTGGATACATGGAACTCTCGAAATATCTGCAATAATCATTGCCGGAGCTGCAGGTTTGGTTCTTGGCAACAGTATTTTATTTCCGGGGACTTATTCACGCAGGCAGTCATTTATGATTTCCGCTAAGGAAGGATTAAAGATGATTGTAAGTCTCATTCCAATATTCATGACAGCAGGATTTCTTGAATCATTTGTAACGAGGCATACGGGTATGCCAATGATTTTAAGTTTAACAATTATTTTAAGTTCATTGGCATTTGTTATCTGGTATTTTTTTATTTACCCAAATAAATTATTTAAAAGTATTGAGGTTGCGAATGAATCAGGCAAAAATTGAATTTCGAAAAGTCAGAGATTTTGGTGCTCTGCTTAACGTAACATTCGATTACATAAGAAGAAACTTTATTCTTTTATTCAAATCGAATTTATTAATTGCTTCGCCTTTTATTCTTCTGGCTGGTGTGTTTATGGGGATTTATCAATCTTCGATGTTCAATTTTGCTTACAATCAGGATTTGGAATGAATTGGATTTCCTTTCTGCTTTTGCTATATTTTATGATCATATCTTATGTGATAATTACGGTAGTTACTTATGCGCATCTTATTGTTTTACAAAGAATCAGAAACCGGAGTATTTGAGATTGACGATGTATGGAAGAGAGTTAAAAAGATCTTCTTTCCAGTATTTTTGACAGGAATAGGTTATTCATTTTTTGTTGGATTGGGATTTGTCTTTTTAATTGTTCCTGGTATCTACCTTTCAATTACTCTTTCAATTATTTTCATCGTCAGACTCGAAGAGGAAATTGGATTCTTTGATGCGGTAAGCCGTTGCATCAAATTGATTAAGGACAATTGGTGGTTCACTTTTGGATTCATACTAGTCATCGGAATAATTCAAGGATTTTTGACGTATGCACTTTACATTCCAACTTATATAATGATGTTTGTCACAGCGTTTTCCGGAGTTGATTCTGAATCAAGCGGACTGAACCGAATTCTTTATATCATCACATCTATAATTTCATCACTTGGAGTAATTCTTTATTCAATCAGCACTGTTGCAATTGCATTTCACTATTACAACCTTGTTGAACGCAAAGAAGCTCCCGGGTTACTGGAACAAATCGATCAAATAAAGTAATGAGTTTTATTCGGATATATCTCTTTCTGTCAGTTTTTATAGTATTTTTTGTACAAGTTAACTATGCCCAAAAAGCAGCATCAGTTGTTAAACCTGATTATACTGCAGATATTGATTCGACCAAAAAAATATATTCAGCTAAAGAAGATAGTTTGATTATAAATCTAAGGACACTTCCCGATGGATTTTTGGATAAATACAAAAATGACTCAGCTTTTAATTACGATGGAGGTCCGAAAGAAGCAGATGATTGGATAACTAAAATCAAAAACTGGATCAATCAGCAGCTAATTATTCTGAGTTCGTCGAAAGCGTACTCAACTTTACTTGATATTCTTTACTATGGTTTAATGGCAATAGCTTTGATTCTAATTATCAGAGGGTTATTAAAAGCTGATCGACGTGGTTTTTTATTTGGAAAGATTAACTCGAGCGAATTGAAATTGAGTGAGGAAGATGAAGATATCAATCAGATGAATTTTGATGATCATATTTCTGCTGCCATAGAAAGTAAGCAATATAAAATTGCTATACGTTATATGTATCTGAAATCGTTACAATTACTTTCGGGTAAAGGTTTAATTGAACTGAGGAATAATAAAACCAATTATCAATATTTAAATGAAATCAGAGATATTCAGATTGCATCGGTTTTCAGAAATACAACTTTAGGCTTTGAACGAATCTGGTACGGTGACTTCCTGGTTGATGAGAGTATAATCAATTCATTCAAAGTTGACTTTAATAAACTTTACGCTTTGATTAAAGCCTGATGAAAAAAAAGAATTTAAAATATTTGGTTCCACTTTTAATAACTTTAATTCTGTTGACGGTTATTAAAAGCCTTGAACCTGAAGAAGTTGATTGGAGTAAAAGTTTTGCACGAAAAGATAAGATACCTTACGGTGGATACATTATTTCTGATGCCGCAAAAGAATTATTTCCAGAAAGCATCAGTATAAAGGAATTACCCATTTATAATATCCTCAAAGATCAGGATTTCTATAACACAAATTATATTTTTATTAATTCCTACTTTTCACCCGACAGACTTGATATTGAATATCTTCTCAATTATGTAGCAACAGGTAACAATGTATTCATTTCTGCTTTTGGAATTTATGGCCCGCTCGCCGATTCTTTAAAAATAAAATCATACGATAACATTTTCAGTGAAGACTCAGCAAGAATAAATTTTACACTTCCAGAATTAAAATCAGAAAATGATTATCACTATCGCAAAGGTAATTTTGAAAATTACTTTAGTGAATTTGATACATCATTTGTTGAAATACTTGGAAAAAATGAGGATGACAATGCAAACTTCATCAGAATAAAATACGGGAACGGCAATTTCTTCCTGAATACAGTTCCTTTAGCTTTTACAAACTATCATCTGATGAATTCAGGAAATAACGACTACGTAAGCATAGCACTATCGCATCTCCCTCTGCAGGAAACATTCTGGGATGATTATTATAAAGATGGCAACAAATTCAATGCTTCAGCACTTCAATATATCATTTCCCAAACTTCATTGAAGTGGGCTTATTACTTGATACTTGGCTCAATTGTTCTATTTATTATTTTTTATGGAAGAAGAAAGCAGAGAATAATCCCGGTAATTAAGCCATTGAGCAACACCACACTGGAATTTGTTGAGACAGTCGGTAATTTGTATTATCAGCAGAAGGATTACAAAAACATCGCTGAGAAGAAAGTTGCTTATTTATTTGACTATATCAGGAATAAATATTTTATTAAGACGAGCACATTTGATAATGAAACGATGAAGAAAATTGCCGAAAAATCTTCGATTCCTGAAGCAAATATTAAAGCATTATTCAGAGATATTGAGAAAATTAGCTGCACTAAAAAAATAACAGAAGAGGAATTAATTAACATCAATCACAGAATTGAAAAATTTTACGAAAGAACAAAATAATGGAAGAAACAAACTTAACTCCACGTACCGATCTCAGTGAACTAAAAGAATCCATTGACAAAGTAAGAACAGAAGTCAAAAAAATAATTATCGGGCAAGAAAATATTATAGATATGATGATCGCCGCTATTTTGGCTGATGGTCATGTACTGATAGAAGGAGTTCCTGGTATTGCTAAAACACTTCTTGCCAAAATAATTGCAAGAACTATCTCTGCTCATTTTTCCCGAATTCAATTTACACCTGATTTGATGCCATCGGACATTCTTGGTACTTCAGTGTTTAATATGAAGTCATCTGAATTTGAGTTTAACCGCGGACCAATTTTTTCTAACATTATTTTGATTGACGAAATAAATCGTTCACCGGCTAAAACGCAATCGGCCCTGTTTGAAGCGATGGAGGAACGACAAGTTACTGTTGATGGAAACACATACAAATTGGATAATCCCTTTACCGTCTTTGCAACTCAAAATCCAATTGAGCACGAAGGGACTTACAAACTACCTGAAGCTCAGCTTGACAGATTTATATTCAAAGTTGAAATGGATTATCCGCTTCCTGAACAGGAGGTTAAAATTCTGCTTGATCTTCACAGCAGGAAAAATGTAAATGATCTAAATTTAATTCAACCAGTATTTACAAAAGAACGACTTCGTCATCTCAGGGAACAAGTACGATCTGCTCATCTTGATGAAAAGGTAGCCGGTTATATAACTCAAATTGTAAATAAAACTCGAAATAACAGCGATCTTTATTTGGGAGGTTCACCAAGAGCTTCAATTTCAATAATGATTGGAGCCAAAGCTTTTGCAGCTATGAATGGAAGAGACTTTGTTACCCCAGATGATGTTAACCATGTTGTTTATCCGGCGTTGAGACATAGGATTATCCTTACTCCTGAAAAAGAAATGGAGGGAAGAACTCCCGATGAAATAATCAAATCAATAATCGAAAAGGTAGAGGTACCTAGATAGTGAAAGCACTCAAGTCTTTCTATCTTTCTTCAAGATTATTTCTGGTAGTTTCAGGACTGGTTATACTTTTTGTTTTTTCGTATTTCATAACTCCTTTATTTGTAATCAGCCAACTACTTTTTGCATCTCTGATTTTTCTACTTATTGCTGATACAATAATTCTCTTCGCAAATAAAAAAGGAATTCATGCTTTTAGATCAGTACCGAACCGTTTATCAAATGGTGATGATAATGAGATTAAAATTATCCTGGAAAATAATTATGTATTTAAAATCAGTTGTGAAATTATCGATGAGATACCATTTGAATTTCAGCTTCGTAGTCTTTCATTTAACGTAAAACTTGAACAAGGCTCAGAAAAAGTCTTTACTTATTCATTACGTCCTGTAAAGAGGGGCGAATATAATTTTGGTAGCACAAATATTTTTGCTTCTTCACCAATAGGATTTGTAAAGAGGAGATTCAGCTTTGAAGGAACAAAAATTGTCCCTGTTTATCCTTCCTATTTACAAATGAAGAAGTATGAATTGATGGCGATTTCTGACAGACTTACAGAAGCCGGTGTAAAAAGAATCCGTCGTATCGGTCATTCAATGGAATTTGATCATATAAGAGACTATGTCAGAGGTGATGATTACAGAACAATTAATTGGAAAGCTACTGCCAGAAAAGCACAATTAATGGTAAATCATTTTGATGATGAAAAATCGCAACAGGTTTATAGTGTTATTGACATCGGCAGAGTTATGAAAATGCCGTTCAATGGATTAAGCTTGCTTGATTATGCAATAAATTCATCGTTGGTGATTTCCAGTATAGCAATGCTAAAACATGATAAAGCGGGAATTATCACTTTCTCAAATAAAATAAGTAAAATCCTTCCTGCAGATAGACAGGCCCGCCAAATGGAAAATATTCTTGAGCTTCTTTATAATCAGAAGACTGATTTTCTTGAATCTGATTTTGAAATTCTCTCGAGCACGATACTAACAAAAATTAGCCATCGCAGCTTGATTTTGTTGTACACAAATTTTGAGAGCTTGAATGCACTTCAAAGGCAGCTTGCTTGCCTGAGGAGACTATCGCAAACGCATCTGGTAATCGTGATTTTCTTTATCAACACTGAATTATTTGCTTTGATTGATAAGGCCGCAGAGGATGTTGAGGATATTTATCACAAAACTATTGCGGAAAAATTTGCTTTCGAAAAAAGGTTAATAGTAAAGGAATTAGCCCGGTACAGTATTCAGTCTATACTTACCACACCTCAGAATCTTTCTGTAAACACAATAAATAAATATTTGGAACTAAAGGCACGTGGATTGATTTAGTATCTACTATGTCAACTATTGAAATCCAGACAACACAAAACGTAAACATTGAATACCCGGTTGCCAGTATTGGTGAAAGAATTGTTGCAGCAATCATAGATGTGCTTATAATGGTAGGGTATGTACTTGCAGTTTTTTTTCTTTTTATCTGGCTGCTAAATGCTACAGAAGGCTCAGCTTTTTATTTTCCGGTAGCATATGGTGTGATTTTCTTTTTGCCTGTATTTTTTTATCATCTTCTTTGTGAGACTTTTCTTAATGGACAATCATTTGGCAAAAAAATAATGAAAATGCGGGTTGTGAGACTTGATGGAAGCCAGGCTGGAATCGGCAGTTTCTTTTTAAGATGGATATTGTCTCCGATAGATTATTTTCTCTACGGTGCAGTCGGAATTGTTACAATGCTGGTAAACGGAAAAGGACAAAGACTTGGTGATCTTGCTGCAAACACTACTGTCGTCAAACTAAAAACCGAAGCGAAGCTTGACGATACAATTTTAAGAACAACACCCATCAATTATGAGATAAAATTTCCGCAGGTAACAGCTTTGAGTGATAAGGATATCGCTATAATAAAGGAAGTGTTGGATATGAATTATAAGAATCCTGATATTTTTTTATACGAGCAGATGCTTCAAAAAACCAAAGCTGTAATCGAAAAGAAAATTGGAATAAGTTCAACATTGCGAGCAATTACTTTCCTGGATACCATTCTGAAGGACTATAATTATTTAGTTGGTGGACAGTAGGAATATTTTAAAATGATTTCCACTCTTTATTAGCAATCACCACAACAAATTCTCCCTTAATTGTTTTCTCGTTCATCTTCTCTTTTAATTCAGCTGGAAAACCGCGCCAGGTTTCTTCAAATTTTTTTGTCAGCTCTCGTGATATAACTACATATCGGGAAGGGAAGTATGCAACTAATTCATCGATCAACTTCTCAATTCTATGAGAGGATTCATATAAAACAATTGTTCTTTCTTCTTCAGAAAGTCCTTGCAGTTTTTTTTGTCTTCCTTTTTTTTGAGGAAGAAATCCTTCAAATACAAAAGAATCTGTCGGAAGTCCGCTGATTGTTAATGCGGCGATTAAAGCGGTTGCTCCGGGAATCGGTGATACCTCAATGTTATTTTTTATTGCTTCGGAAATTAATCGAATTCCCGGATCTGAAATTGCTGGCGTACCAGAGTCGGAAACTAATGCATAGCTTTGTCCTAACTTTAGTCTCTCAATTATTGGAGGGATTTTTTTTGATTCACTTACCGCATTAAAAGATATCAGCTGCTTTATGATATTGTACTGTTTAAGAAGCACAGATGTAACGCGGGTATCTTCACATAAAATAAAATCTACTTCATTAAGTGTTTCAATTGCACGGAGTGAAATATCCTTTAGATTACCGATTGGTGTACTTACTATATAAAGTTTGCCTGTCATTGCTGTAAAAATAGTTTAAAACAAGAACGGCTCCAACCTGGAGCCGCTCTGTGCAAGTAGTTAATCCTATTTTTATTTATTGGACGACATAATTCTAAGAACTTTCTCAATTATCTGCAAGCCCTCTTCGAGTTCATCATCTGTGATATTAAGCATCGGTCTGAATCTTATCGTCTTTACTCCGCAGCCGAGAATAAGCAGTTTTTCTTTCTCACAAGTTTCTCTGAAATTATTTCTAAGTTCAGGAGTAGGGAAGTCAAATGCACAAAGTAATCCCAATCCTCTTGCATTACTGATCAGATTCGGGAAAGCGGATTGAATTTCATATAGCCTGTTCAACAGATATCTGCCTCGATTTGCAGAATTATCAACAAGCTTTTCCTCTTTCATAACTTCAAGTATTTGTGTAGACCGAACCATATCAACAAGATTTCCTCCCCAGGTAGAATTAATTCTACCGGAAAGCTGAAAACAATTATCTTCAACTTCATCAATTCTTTCAGAAACCATTATTCCGCATTGCTGGGATTTTTTACCGAAAGCAATTATATCTGGCTGAACAAAATGTTCGTGAGCCCAGAATTTTCCTGTTATTCCAAAACCAGTCTGTACTTCATCGAACATTAGTAAAATATCATTCTCAAGAGTGATGTCCCTGAGTTCCTGTAAGAATTCTTTTCTAAAGTAATTATCTCCTCCTTCACATTGAATGGGTTCAATTATAAGAACGGCAATATCATCAGGATTATTTTTTATTGCTGATTTGATTTCCTGTATTGCCTGATTTTCAAGCTTAATTATTTCGTCAAGATGGTCCTCTATTGGGAAAGTTACCTTTGGATTAGATATTCTTGGCCAGTTGAACTTCGGGAAATATTTAACTTTATTTACATCAGTGTTGGTCAATGACATCGTGTAACCGCTTCTTCCGTGAAATGCTTCTCTGAAATGAATTACCTGCTGACCCTTCTCTTCCTTATAACCTTTTTTAAAATTCTTTCTAACCTTCCAATCAAAAGCTGCTTTTAATCCATTCTCTACTGCAAGAGCACCGCCATCAATAAAGAACAGATGTTTCATATAATCCGGTTTTGCAATTTTCCCGAAAGTATCAACAAAATCTGCCATCAATGTAGTGTAAATATCAGAATTTGAGGGACGGTTTACTGCAGCATAGCCTAGTAAATCTCTTACTTCCATAGAATTAAGTTTTGCATGGTTCATTCCCAATGGATTGGACGCAAAGAAAGTAAAGAAATCTATGTACTCGTCACCGTTCCTTTCGTCAACAATTTTATTTCTGTAGCTGTTCTTTAAATCCAGTACGAGATGAAAACCATCAGCCAGCATGTATTTACTGATAACTTCTCTTACTCTTTCAGCGGGGTTAATAGTTTCTGTAATCATATAATCACCTTAAAACTTTAAAATGTAAAAAAATATTTGCAAGAATTGTGCAACGGGAATCTATTCCCGTTTGAGTAGCAGAGGAGTGAATTAAAAAACGGATTCGTAAGCTGAAGCAAAATAGCTTCTATGCCTTAAAGAGAATAATGTAAGGATTGTATGTAAAAATGATATTTTCATAGTAAAATTCACTGATGCAAAAATAGGAAAACCAAAGAGTATATTCAATCTTTAATATCGATATTGATTCATAAATAAATTCGCTTTAATGCAACAATTGAATGATTTCTAAAAGTAATTTTGAATTTCACTTACAATTTGTTACACTTACAGTAACAAATTAAAAAATTATGTCTGCTTCCACAAAATTATCAACCTCCGTCAAAGCACTTTGCTATTTAGAGCAAGTTAGTCCAAATCCAGTTTCAAGCGCCGAGATTGCTGAAGTAATAGGAATTAATTCTTCGAAGCTTCGAAGAATTCTCTCGATGCTAACAAAGAATGGTATAGTCGAAAGTAATTCTGGTACTACCGGTGGTTTTAGATTAAAGAAATCACCTTCCGAAATTCATCTGCAGGAAATCTATTGTGCAATAGAAGACAGAAAAGCATTTCATCTTGATGTGAGAAGGGAATCTATTAAAAAAAATAGCTTACCGGAAAAGTTGAATTCATACTTTCTTGATTTATTTGCGGAAGTTCAGGTGGACATTGAGGATAAAAGGAAAAAGATAACATTGCAGTCAATAATAAATAAACTAAATTCAAATTAATAAAACTAATCGGGGTCAATATGGAATTCTTAAAAAATTTAGGTATAAGTAAAACAAATTTCGGCGCATCAACAGGGCAAAAGTGGATGCAGACAAAATCCGAAGGTGAATTGAAAATTCATTCACCGGTTGATGGAAAGTATATCGCATCTGTCTACCAGGGATCAGAGAAGGATTATGAAAAAATAATCAAGAGTATGGAAGAAGCATTTCTTTTCTGGCGTGAAATGCCAGCACCTGCTAGAGGAGAAATAGTGCGTCAGATAGGATTAAAGCTCAGAGAATACAAAGAACCACTCGGGAAACTTGTTTCTTATGAAATGGGAAAATCTCTCCAGGAAGGTTTGGGCGAAGTTCAGGAGATGATTGACATTTGCGATTTCGCAGTTGGACAGTCAAGACAGCTTTATGGATTTACGATGCAATCAGAAAGACCAATGCACCGGATGTATGATCAATACCATCCTCTTGGAATTGTTTGTACTATTTCTGCTTTTAATTTTCCAGTTGCTGTTTATTCCTGGAACGCGATGCTTGCTGCAGTATGCGGTGATGTAAATATCTGGAAACCTTCATCGAAAGTGCCGCTAAGCGCAATCGCAACACAAAATATTATTGCAAAAGTTCTGAAAGAGAACAATCTGCCTGAAGGAATTTTTACACTGATTGTTGGTAAAGGTTCTACTGTTGGTGAAAGAATTTTAAATGATAAACGGGTTGCAATGGTTTCAGTAACCGGTTCAACAAGAGTTGGGAAGCATGCTGCTGAAGTCGTTTCTGCAAGATTCGGAAAAACAATTCTCGAATTGGGAGGAAATAATGCTATCATCATCACTCCCGATGCAGATCTGAAAATAGCCATTCCAGCAGTTGTATTCGGTGCAGTTGGAACAGCAGGTCAAAGATGCACTTCTACACGAAGATTAATAATTCACGAATCAATCTATAATAAAGTTAAAGATTCATTGCTTAAAGCTTATAAAAGTCTGAATATCGGCGATCCTTTAAATCAGAAAAATCATATGGGACCACTTATTGATAAAAATGCTGTGAATGATTTTACTAATGCTTTGAAACGTGTGAAGAAGGAAGGTGGTAAAGTGATATTTGGCGGTAACGTTCTCAGCGGAAAAGGTTATGAGTCAGGCTGCTACGTTTCTCCTGCAATTGTCGAAGCTCAAAATCATTATGAAATCGTTCAGGAAGAAACTTTCGCACCGATACTTTATATAATGAAATACAAAAAAGATATTGACGAAGCTATCGCATTGCAAAACGGTGTAGTTCAGGGATTGTCATCTTCCATATTTACCAACAACTTGAAAGAAGCCGAAAGATTTCTCTCCTGTGCTGGATCAGATTGCGGTATCGCTAATGTGAATATTGGAACATCAGGCGCTGAAATTGGCGGTGCATTTGGTGGTGAAAAAGAAACAGGCGGTGGAAGAGAATCAGGTTCGGATTCGTGGAAAGCATATATGAGAAGGCAAACAAATACAATTAACTTTGGATCTAAACTGCCTTTGGCGCAGGGAATAAAATTCGATATCTAATTTTTTACCCTCGTGGTATTTTTGTAAGGAACGGGAATTTTTTTCCGTTCCTTTTTTTATGTAATAATGTTATCCAAATTTTACCGCTTCATTCTTTATATCAATACGAGATATTTTCAGGAAATTTTACCTGAATAATTTGGAACGATCTGCAATTCTTTCTTAGGATTGTATCAATTCAATAAAGACTCGACATCAACGACTCTGCAAATCCTTTGGCAGGCTTTTAGTATAAATCATAACTAAAAGTGACATTAAAAAAATACTGAAAGCAAAATGACTACTCTCGATCTAAAAAAACTGACTTCCTGCGGCTCTGATTGGGAATCCAACCAATATAAACTACTTATCAAAGTAAAAGAGTGGTCATTGAATTTCAATAAGAATAAATTATTTCCTTCCATTGAAGAATCCATACAGCTCAATCTGGCTTTAGAGGATCTTTTGCGAGAAAATATTGAGTGCAAGCTTTGGTTTGATAATGAAATAAGGGGAAGGAAAATAAATGAACGAGTTGTAGTGTATGAAAAGGCTCATCAGGTTGGTCACCAGTTAGACAAACTGCTTAATTTTATTGATTGGGCACTGCAACTGAACAGACCAGTACTCGAAGAGGGAAGAATCATCAAAAATTTCGTTGAAGAAAATCTTGTTATCAATCGTATATCAAGAGTAGAAAAGAATTATCATGGGAAAGGATATTACAGTCTTCCTGATAATAAAAATAGTTTATTAAATATCTATCTTTATGAAATTATCTGGGATTGGACACAGGAGAATTTATATCAGCGGATAACTTCAAATCTGGTGCGTTCAATTCCATTTTCTTCGGTTGGTGATTCGGTTAATGATATAATGCTGAACTTTATAACTTATTCCAAAGAAATGCACGAACCAGTCGCATTTATGATTCAGTCGGAAATTGATTTTCCCTTTAATGAAACTATGTTCCCGATTGCTGAAGAAAAATTGCTAAAACATCTGTGCAGTTAACGCACTTGCGTTAGTCCATTCGAGAGATCAATCATATCAGTTAATATCATAGCTGTTTCGGTAAGAAATATATCATTATCTTCATCTTTTTTCTCTGGCACCTCACCTTTTTCCAAAAGCTTTAATCCTTTCTTCTGACGTCTCTCATTTTCCCGCTGAAATTCTAATTCTTCTTCGGCGTCTTTCTTTTTCTTTCTTACTTCCTCATTCAATGAAATATATTTCTGATTTTTATTCACATTGTATTTATCTATGTCTTCTTGAAGAAACTGGAATTCAATGTCATCTGCTCTACGATTTTCGGATTCTTCTTTCAGCTTCGGAATATATTTATCCAGGCTGCTGAATAATGTATAGTCGGTGGCATCAATTTGATCCCACGGTAAAGCTGAAGTCTGAGAACTTTCGCCAAACTCCTGCGGATCGATGTAAGAGGGAAATGAGATGTCTGGAACAACGCCGAGATTTTGAGTGCTTCCACCATTTATCCGGTAATACTTAGCAATCGTAAGTTTTAATTGTCCGAATTTATTGCTAGCATTTCTAGATACTTGATTTAGATTTATCAGGTTTTGCACTGTACCTTTTCCGTAAGTTTGTTCTCCAACCACAATTCCTCGCTGGTAATCCTGTATTGCAGCTGCAAATATTTCTGATGCTGATGCACTAAATCTGTTTACCATTACAGCAAGCGGTCCGCTATAAATCAAAGATGGATCAATATCTTCTCCGACTTCAATCATACCATCAGCATTTTTAACCTGTACAACAGGACCATTTTCTATAAATAAACCGGTAACGTCAATTGCTTCAGACAGAGCGCCACCGCCATTATTTCTAAGATCTATGACAACTCCATCGACTTTTTCCTGATTTAGTTCCTCTAAAAGTTTTTTGACATCTACAACAGTACTTTTTGAGTTTTGTTCTCCTTTCCTGCTGCCATCAAAGTCTGTGTAAAAATTAGGTATGGTAATGACACCAATTCGATATGCCAATCCGTTATTTTCAACTTCAATAATTTTTTTCTTTGCAGCCTGATCTTCCAGCTTCACTTTTTCTCTTACTAAACTTATTTCTTCAGGTTTTGCATCAACTCCATTTTTGGCTCTGAGAATTTGTAATCTAACTCTAGTCTCTTTCGGTCCTCGAATGAGCTTTACAACTTCGGTGATTCGCCAGCCAATCACATCAACAAATTGTCCGGTGTCACCTTGTGCAACGGCAATAATTCTGTCATCAACTTCAATTTCTTTTGACTTGAACGCCGGACCTCCGGGAATTACTTCAACCACTTTTGTGTATCCGTCCTCGCTCATCAATCTTGCACCAATTCCTTCGAGCGAAAGGCTCATATCGATCTTAAAATTTTCGGAGGTTACAGGTGACAGATAATTTGTATGCGGATCAATTGAGCTTGTGTATGCATCCATTGCAATCTGAAATACATCTTCGCTGTTGTACTGGTACAACGCCCTTGTGAAATTATCATATCTTTTTTTAAGATTTGTTTTAATCTCCTCATCAGTCCTTCCGGCAAGGTGCAATGCCAGGGCATCATTCTTGACTCTACCTTCCCATAGAGCATTCATTTCCTCGTTAGATGAAGCCCAGCTGGAGTTTTCCCTGTTTATTTCTGCTGAGTCATTTTCAGTGAAATTGAATCCTTTAGCAAGCACTGTATCTACATAATCCATGCGCTCTAGCATTCTTTCTTCATAAACATTGAAGATGTCAAAGAATGGTTGAATATCACCTTTCAGGATGTAATCATCAAATGAATATCTGTCCTTTTCAAACGTACTGATATCAGATTCATAAAAGTAAACTTTACTGTTATCCAGTGTTTTCAAATATTTATCAAAAATTATTGATGATAGGGAATCATCAATAGTAAAATCCTTGAAATGATATCTTGACAGCATTGTTGTAACAAGCTGATTTTCAAGCACGAAATGATTTTTTGGCTCAACAACACGGAGTGTATCTGAATACTGCTCTTCGGTAGCATCACTTTTCTTGGATTCAGCAAGGAAAAAATTAGCTGCAATTATTATCAGGATGATTATTGGAAAAAACTTCATAGCTATTATTATTTTATTGTTCATTAATTAGATTACTTAATTCAAGTGGTAATTAGTAACTGATGGTTAAATTAACAATGCAAATTTAAGTAGTGAATTTTACCTGCGATAAGCATTGTTTGGTATGATATCAGACTAATCCTCAGAGTATATGCTTCTTTGGAAAATATAATCGACGTTTTTCAAAATCTTATCCGGATTAAAAATATCATTAAGCTCTTTTTCGGATATGTAATTCATTACTTCTTTTGATTTTAATAATTCATCTTTAAGAAATTTATCCTTATTTGCCCAAACATCCATTGCTGCACTTTGAACAATTCGGTAAGCGTTCTCTCTTGTTATTCCTTTATCAATCAACTTGAGCAATACGGTTTGAGAGTAAACCAATCCTCTTGTGAGGTTAAGATTTCTAATCATATTCTCATGATAAATGAGTAGATTTTTAATCAGCTTTATCATCAGATCGAGCATATAGTTGAGAGCGATGCAGCTATCCGGAATAATAATTCTTTCAACAGATGAATGAGAAATGTCGCGTTCATGCCAGAGTGCAACATTTTCCAGTGCAGCAATTGCATTTGCACGAAGCACTCTTGCGAGACCAGTGATCCGTTCACTGATTACTGGATTTCGTTTATGCGGCATTGCAGATGAACCCTTTTGACCTTTGGAAAAATATTCTTCAGCCTCAAGTACTTCTGTTCTTTGCAGATGTCTTATCTCGATAGAAATTTTTTCAAGAGTTGCACCAATAACCGCAAGTGTGTTCATAAACTCCGCGTGTCTGTCTCGTTGAATTACCTGTGTGGAAACACTTGCCGGTTTCAAGCCCATTTTGTTACAAACAAATTCCTCTACTTTTGGGGAAAGATGTTCGAAAGTTCCAACAGCTCCGGAAATCTGTCCAACGCGGATAGTGTCAATTGCGTTTTGAAGTCTTTTAATATTTCTTTTTGTTTCTTCGTACCAAAGAGCAAATTTGAGACCCATTGTTGTAGGTTCCGCATGTATACCGTGAGATCTGCCGATACATATTGTATTTTTATGTTCGATTGCTCGTGTCTTTAATGTATTTTTCAATTGAAGCATCTGGTCCAGGATTATTTCACCTGAAGATTTCATTTGGTAGGCGAGGGTAGTATCTAAAATATCCGATGAAGTCATTCCATAGTGAATATGCCGGGATGCAGGTCCAACATACTCAGCAACATTAGTTAAGAAAGCGATGACGTCGTGTTTTGTTGTTTCTTCAATCTCTAAAATTTTTTTTACATCGAATGCTGCTTTTTCCTTAATTATCTTCAAATCTTCTTCGGGTACTTCACCCATTTCTTTTCTTGCTTCGCAGGCAAGAATTTCAATTTTCAACCAGGTGGAAAATTTAAATTCTTCTTCCCATATTTTGCCCATTTCGGGCAGAGTGTATCGGCTTATCATCCTTTTACCAATTTCATTTTTTTAGATAATTCTTCTTCATCTCTAATTATTTTAAGCGTGACTGTTTGTCCAGCCCTGAATTCATGAAAGACACTGAAGATTGTATTCTCATTATTAATTTTATATCCCTCAACTTCGAGTATGATGTCACCGACTTCAATTCCACCCTTTTCTGCAGGAGTATTAGGATAAACTTTAGTTACAATAACTCCCTTTACACTTTTAAGATGATAGTATTGTGCAATTCCTTCATCAATGGTTTGTATTCTCATCCCGATCTCGAAATTTCTGTCGATGCTTCCTTTTTCCTTAAGTTCCTCCACTATTCTTTTCACTTTATTTATTGGAATTGCAAAACCGAGTCCAATACTGCCCGTGTTTCCTCCAGCGGTGAAAATCAATGTGTTCATACCAATTACCTGACCTTCACTATTGACTAACGGACCACCGCTATTTCCGCCATTGATAGAAGCATCAGTTTGTATCATGTTCAGGTAATAACGATTGTTAATAGCATCGAGGTTCATCCCTGTTGCACTGACTACACCGACAGTTACTGTTGGTTTATCATTAAGTTCAAATAATCCAAACGGATTACCAAGTGCGATTACCCATTCACCGATTATGATGTCATCAGAGTTTCCAAGTAGTACATAAGGAAGATCTTCTCCGTCAATTTTAAGAAGACAAATATCACTAGCAGTATCTGCGCCAATTAATTTTGCATCGAATTGACGTCCGTCAGTAAGTGTGACAGTTATTTTTGTTGCATTGCCAGCAACGTGGTCATTCGTAACTATGTATCCATCTGATGAAATAATATAACAGAACCTAATCCTTTAACTTCACGGTTGTATGTTCCGCGATTACCAAAAAATCTTTGGAAGAAAGGATCGTCGAAGAATGAGAAGAAAGGATCTTTGTATTCTCTAATTTCAATAACGTTTATTCCAACAATCGCAGGACTTACATTCTTTACTGTCTCGGTTATTATATTTCTTCTTGATGCTGTTATCTCATCATTATTTTTAGTTTTCTGATCCTGAAACTGTGCAAAGGCAATGTCTGAATTATTTTCTGAACCTATTGAAAAGCTAATGATGTTCAGCTTCGCACTTACATAAACTGCAGCAATCAATAATACAACTATTAGACTTGCAGCAATTATAGTTTTAGTTCCGTTATTCATTTTTTAAGCTTCCAATTATTTTTTTGTATTTCAATCAGTTCTTTTAGTGGATCAATGTGCTTGATAAAAATTATTATCAAGATTGAACTGCTGACCATTAATAATAAATCAATTCCCGGTGAAATTGGATAAGTATACTTAACCGCAATATTACTCGTTCCAAACAAAACCAGGAGAGAAAAAACAGTTGCAGTAATATTAGCCAAAAGAATATCTTTTCTCATTATAAAAAAGATTACCCAGAGCACTGCCCAAACTACAAGTAAATACGGGAATATTATCGCAGCTCCTCCAGCAGCAGTTGCAAGTCCACGTCCTCCTTTAAATTTAATCCATGGATTGTAGCAATGACTGAAAACGGCAAATAGCAAACCAAGGGCAGGGAATAGATAGTTATCCGGAAAAATGAGTGCAGGAATAACCACGCTCAATATTCCTTTTATGAAATCAATTAAAAAAACAGAGATACCAATTACTTTTGAATTGGTTACTTCGAAGGAATTCATTGCGCCTACATTTCCTGAACCAGTCTTTGTAATATCCAGACCTTTTGTCCTTCGCAAAAAAATGTATGCGGTTGGAAAGGAACCAAGTAAATAACCTATTACTGAACTTAAGAGATATTCCATAAAATTTGAGTGATTGATGCAATAAATTTAATGATTTTGTATAAGAATTTTTAGGTAAGAAATCTATTTGATAAGAGCGGCAGTCAGATCTGCCGGAAGGCAGATTCGCCCGAAAATTTTTGAGAATATAAAACTTCGAGGAAAGGTTCTGTCTGAGGGATAAATCAGTTGAGAAAAAATTTGAGGCGGCGGTCAGATTCGAACTGACGAATAAAGGTTTTGCAGACCTTCGCCTTGGACCGCTTGGCAACGCCGCCTTCAAAAATTCGGAAACCCAACTTCTCTGCGAAATTGGGTTTCGAATTGAATTGAGCGGGAAACGGGACTCGAACCCGCGACATCAACCTTGGCAAGGTTGCGCTCTACCAACTGAGCTATTCCCGCATAATTTCAAATTAAATAAGAACAATTATCAGAACGATTTCGGGGCACAAATATAATATCAGTATCCTTTCTAATCAAATAAGTTTTAGTATAAAAAAAGTCCGGCAGATGCCGGACTTTTTATAATGTACAAAAGAATGATAATTACTTGAGTAACATCATTTTCTTTGTCTGAACTGAATTTGCTGATTGCAGTTTGTAAAGGTATACACCGGTAGAAAGATTTGAAGCATCGAATGTTACTTCAAAGAATCCAGCCTGGCTGAAACCATTTACTAATACAGCAACTTCCTCACCAACAAGATTGTATACTGAAAGTCTGATATTTCCAGATTCAGTACTGTATTTAATGTTTGTTGATGGGTTGAATGGGTTCGGATAATTCTGAGCCAATTCAAATGTTAATGGACCAACTACCTCTACTTCAACGATCTCAGAATATTCATATGTTCCGTTGAAATCAACTTGTTTCAGTCTGTAGTAATTAACACCCTGTTCAGCAGTTTTATCAACATAGCTGTAGCTATTCTGCTGTGTGGTCGTTCCGTTACCTTCAACAAAACCAACAGTTCTGAATTCGGAAGTTTCTGTTCTTCTTTCAATTTCAAAACCAAGGTTGTTTAATTCGGAAGCTGTTTCCCAATTTAGAACTACCTGACCTAGAGTGTTTACTATGCCGGTGAATGAGGTCAACTCAACTGGAACAGGTGTATCAGCGAAACGAAAATCATCTATATACATTTCATTATTAGCTGGAGTTGCATTTGGCGCAAATATATCTGATGCATCCATGGCAATGGACAACCATTTCCAAATGTCCAATACTGCCACGTATAAACTGAAACACCATTTACCCAGAATTGTGCTTGGTCGGTATCTAGGTTTACCATAAATTGAACTGAACCAGGTATTATGTGGAAATGTGAAAGTAGCAACATTTGCCGCACCAGCGTCAATAAGTTCCTGTTCCGCCTGCATTAAAATATGCTTGAAATGCCCATACCAGAACTTGCACCAGCAAAATCGGCTAATATATTATAGTAACCATATTTTCCGGTTGGGAGATAAGCCATAAAATCAACATACCAGGTACCTGAGGTTTGACCGCCTAATGGTTTTACCAAGTCAACATATCTTTGATTTGTACCTAAATAATCAATTAATATTGATTTTGTTCCACTAAATGCATAGTTGGTTGATAAAGTTGCATCTTCTATTACCACAAGGTGCATTGCTCCAAGTTGTCCAATTTACCGGATCCTGACAAGCAACTTGTCCGCCTGCTGTGAATCCTTCGAAATCTTCAAAGTAAACAGTCCCTCCTCCGCCTAAGGTTACTTCAACCAAGTCTAACATAACTGCTGCACCATCGTTTAAATTATCAGTTACATGCTCTCTGAACGCAATGTAAATGTTGGAACCAGCTGCTACATGATTAGTTAGTTCATATGTGTAGCTAATCCATTCATCAGCAATACCACCAATTGGCCAGGTAAAAGCTTGCACAATTGTTGTAAAGTTCGCAGTATTTGTTCCTGTAGTTGATATTCTAATATCGAAATTTTCAGCATAAGAATCATTCGCAAATACACGCATCCAGAAAGTTAACATATCACCTGGTTGAACATTCGTAATCTGTGGAGTAATTAACCATTGATCATTTGCAGAGGCTCCACCAGTAGTCCATGTACAGAAAGCGACAGCTGATCCACCTCCTGGAGGTACAGTTATAGTTCCACCAGTCCATCCTGGAATTGGTGTAGTGCCATCAAGTTGTCTATCCCAGCCTGTACCGCCATCCGGATTTGCTTTAAGCCATCCTGCGGGTGGAAATGTAGTACCTTCGAAACTCTCAGAAAAACTTAAAAGAGGATTTTCCAAGTTAGGTCCGTGAACATATTCCGGATTATTAAAATTTGATGGAGTTTGTGATAAATCCCTACTTGTTCCCTGAGCGAATGCAAGTCCGGAAATTACAACAAGAGAAAAAAGAATTTGAAAGATTCGTTGCATAACGTATCTCCTTTCAGTTATTGAAAATGTTGATTTAATAAATCGAATTACCATTGTAATTCAATATCTAAAGAAAAAAAAGAAGATGAATTGATCCTCACTATTAAAATAGTATTTTTTTAATAGCAATTCAATTAAAATAAAAAAAAGTCCGGCATCTGCCGGACTTTTTATAATGTACAAAAGAATGATAATTACTTGAGCAACATCATCTTCTTTGTCTGAACTGAATTTGCTGATTGCAGTTTGTAAAGGTATACACCGGTAGAAAGATTTGAAGCATCGAATGTTACTTCAAAGAATCCAGCCTGGCTGAAACCATTTACTAATACAGCAACTTCCTCACCAACAAGATTGTATACTGAAAGTCTGATATTTCCAGATTCAGGTACACTGTATTTAATGTTTGTTGATGGGTTGAATGGGTTCGGATAATTCTGAGCCAATTCAAATGTTAATGGACCAACTACCTCTACTTCAACGATCTCAGAATATTCATATGTTCCGTTGAAATCAACTTGTTTCAGTCTGTAGTAATTAACACCCTGTTCAGCAGTTTTATCAACATAGCTGTAGCTATTCTGCTGTGTGGTCGTTCCGTTACCTTCAACAAAACCAACAGTTCTGAATTCGGAAGTTTTCTGTTCTTCTTTCAATTTCAAAACCAAGGTTGTTTAATTCGGAAGCTGTTTCCCAATTTAGAACTACCTGACCTAGAGTGTTTACTATGCCGGTGAATGAGGTCAACTCAACTGGAACAGGTGTATCAGCGAAACGAAAATCATCTATGTACATTTCATTATTAGCTGGAGTTGCATTTGGCGCAAATATATCTGATGCATCCAGTACCAATGGACAACCATTTCCAAAAGTACCAAGAGAATACTGCCACGTATAAACAGAAACACCATTTACCCAGAATTGTGCTTGGTCAGTATCTAGGTTTACCATAAATTGAACTGGGAACCAGGTATTATGTGGAAATGTGAAAGTAGCAGCATTTGCCGCACCAGCGTCAATGGTACCTGTTCCGCCTGCATTAAAATATGCTTGAAATGCCCATACAGAACTTGCACCAGCAAAATCGGCTAATATATTATAGTAACCATATTTTCCGGTTGGGAGATAAGCCATAAAATCAACATACCAGGTACCTGAGGTTTGACCGCCTAATGGTTTTACCAAGTCAACATATCTTTGATTTGTACCTAAATAATCAATTAATATTGATTTTGTTCCACTAAATGCATAGTTGGTTGATACAGTTGCATCTTCATTACCACAAGGTGCATTGCTCCAAGTTGTCCAATTTACCGGATCCTGACAAGCAACTTGTCCGCCTGCTGTGAATCCTTCGAAATCTTCAAAGTAAACAGTTCCTCCTCCACCTTGTTCAAGACCAGCATGAATATTCCAGTTATAATTTAATGTTGGGACCAAAACAGATAGCTTAGCCCATGGTCCTGGAGCTAGATAAATCCAATCACCATCTGGCAGTGCGGGACCTGGGTCAACACCGCAAGGATATAGACCGGCAGTATGAGTAACCTCATACCCAACCCATATATCATTTCCGGTAATTGGAACTGGTGTGGATAAAATAAGGGTATTCCAATTTAATCCAACTATTGAGGATGTAACATCCTGTGAGTGTAAAAGTGTACCTGGAGAAGTTGCTGTTCCCTGATCATAAATTTTAAGAATACAACTTGTCGGGAGATCATTGATATAAATGTCCATAAGGGTCAGATTATAACCAGTATACGTTCCTGTCACACTGGCAGGAAATCTTGCAGATACTTCAAAAGTACCACCACTTGTCAATCCTATAGAATTAGCATTGGTGCCATTGTCCCATTGTAGAAAAATTACAGATTGATCCTGCCCTGGAGCTTGGTTTGGTTTCTCAGCCTGCTTGACAGAAAAATCCTGAGCTAGAATAGAAGTTATGAAAAGAAACAGAAAAGAGAGAGAAAAAAAGAATATACTTTTTTTCATGGAATCCTCCATTTGTTATTGTGAATGAAGTTAATTAAGATAAGTGAACTATTTATAGTTTTTGTTTTGAAGAGAGATAAAAAAACATGTTGATTTTTTGAAAACATACTAGACTAACAGATCCTCTTTATATTGAATAAAATTCAATCGAATTAACTAACCCTATTAGACTGATGTGAATTTTATTAAAATTCCATCACTATATTAAAAAATTTCTATAAAAAATCAACTATTCTTTCAAAAAAACTTTTTATTGGAAATAAAATAATTTTTTACTTTTTGATTCAATAATTACTATTTTATTGCACTATTGACATAATCTTCAAAATATGTACAAACTACAAAGATATGAACTGGTTGAAAACCTGAAGCTGAAAGGAATCACAGATGAACTTCTTCTTCACACTCTTTCAAAAGTTGAAAGAGAAAAATTTGTTCAACCTGTGATGAAACAGAATGCATATAAAGACATCGCACTCCCGATAGGCTACGGACAAACAATTTCACAGCCATATACAATCGCTATTATGACTGAAGCACTCAAAATTAAGAAAGGGGATAAAGTTTTGGAGATTGGCACTGGGTCTGGTTATCAGGCTGCAATACTTTTTGAAATGGGTGCTAAGGTTTACAGCATCGAAAGGCATATAGATATTTACAACGAAGTTCTAAAAAGATTTGAAAAACTTGGAATCAGAGTTCATTGTAAATGTGGCGACGGAACTCTTGGCTGGGATCAGTATTCGCCGTTTGATAAAATTATTGTAACCGCTGGTGCCCCTCATATTCCTGAAGCATTGAAAAAACAATTGGCGATTAATGGAAGAATGGTCATCCCGGTTGGAAATATGAATTCGCAGACATTAAAGGTTCTTTCAAAAATTTCTCAAGATGAATTCGAGATTGAAGATATTCCACAGTTTGCATTTGTTCCTCTGATCGGCAGAGAAGGCTGGAAAGAATAATCTTTAAATGTAAGATGGTTGATTGATGATGTTTGATGGAGAAGAGAAGCTGGACGTTGAAAGTTTGAGTGAAACAAAAGTAATAGTAATCGTTGGACCAACCTGTTCAGGAAAAACTCTTCTTGCAATAAAACTCGCCGAAATTCTGAATTCGGAAGTCATATCTGCAGATAGCAGACAAATCTTTAAACAATTAAATATCGGAACAGCAAAACCATCCACAGAACAACTGCAAAAAGTTCCGCATCATCTAATTGATTTTTTAGACCCTTCAGCAAATTATGATGTTAGTATGTTCGAAAAAGATGCTGAGCGAATCATTGAGCAAATTCATGATAAAAATAAAATGCCTATAGTTGTTGGTGGTAGTGGACTTTATATAAAAGCATTAATAGACGGAATATTCGAGACAGCAGATAAAGATGAAGAGTACAGAACTGAACTTCTTCAAAAAAGAAAAGAACATGGCAATGAATTTCTTTATGAAGAATTGAAAAAAGTTGATCCAGTAAGTGCAGAAAAAATGCTTCCTCAAAACTGGAAAAGAGTTATGCGAGCTCTTGAAGTTTTTCACACAACTGGTGAGCCAATATGGAAACATCATCAAAAGCAATCAACATCAAAAGAAAAAAAATATAACTTCAAGCAATTTGGATTGAACTGGAATAGACAACATCTGTATAAAAATATTGATAAAAGAGTTGATCGGATGATTGAAAATGGATTGGTTGATGAAGTAAAAAACATTTTGAACAAGGGATACGAGAAAAATCTAAACTCGCTGAACACAGTTAGCTACAAAGAAATCATTCAACATCTCGATGGAGAAATCTCACTTGAGCGAGCAATCGAATTGATAAAAAGAAATACACGCCATTACGCAAAACGGCAAATGACCTGGTTCAGCAAGGATAAAAGAATTCAGTGGTTTGAAGTACAGGAAATAATTGATTTAGACCTAATTGCCGAGAATATCATTGCATCATTAAATTAATTGCAAAACATCAATATTTTCCTTTTAAACCAATTACTTTTTTCAATATATTCGCACTGTAACTTATCTAACTAATAGAACCAATCATTCCAAAAAATATGGAGGATTAAATGGTCGGAATAGTAGGATACGGTTCATACCTTCCAAGATACCGCATCAAAGTAGAAAACATTGCCAGAGAATGGGGCTCCGATCCTGAAGTCATCAAACGAGGTTTACAACTCTTCGAAAAAACAGTTCCCGGACTTGATGAAGATACGATCACAATCTCTGTCGAAGCAGCAAGGAATGCTTTGAAGAGAGCTGGAATAGATCCGCAGGATATTGGTGCAGTTTACATCGGATCAGAATCTCATCCGTACGCAGTCAAACCAAGCGGAACAATTTTAATCGATGCCTTAGGTATTGGACCACATGTTCACGTTGCAAGTTATGAGTTTGCATGCAAAGCAGGATCAGAAGCAATGTATGTTGCTTACAGCCTTGTAAAAGCCGGTGAAATGAAATACGCAATGGGTATCGGTGCAGATACTTCACAAGGTGCGCCTGGTGATGCACTCGAATATTCTGCTTCAGCAGGTGGCGCAGCATTCATCATGGGGAAAGAAAATGTTGTCGCTGAAATTTTATTTACTCACTCTTACACTTCAGATTCACCCGACTTCTGGAGAAGGGAACACGAGTTTTATCCAAGACACGCAGGCAGGTTCACAGGAGAACCAGCTTATTTCAAACATTTAGTAAGTGCAGGGAAAGCGCTTCTTGAAAAAGCTAAAATGAAACCATCAGACTTTAAATATGCTGTATTTCATATGCCGAATGGAAAGTTTCCACAGATGGCAGGAAAGCAACTAGGCTTTGCCAAAGAACAACTCGAAGTCGGCTGGATAGTTCCTTGGATGGGAAACACTTACTCGGGTTCATCTCCAACAGGACTTGCAGCAATACTTGATGTTGCTTCTCCGGGTGATATGATTTTTATGGTTTCATTTGGTTCAGGTGCCGGTAGTGATGGATTCATTTACAAGGTAACTGATAAAATAAAAGATGTTCAGGATAAAGCACCAAAGTTGAGAGACCAGCTTGATAAAGATAAAATCTATCTCGATTACGGGCAGTATGCCAAGTATCGTGGCAAAATAATTTTGAATGAATAATGTACTGTCATTGCGAGGAGCAAAGCGACGAAGCAATCTCAGACGTTAATTTGAGATTACTTCTCCCGACTAAAGTCGGGATCGTAATGACACAAAAGAAAATTAAAAAGGAAATTAAATATGAAAGACGTAGCAGTAATTGGAATAGGGATGACGCAGTTCGGGGAACTGTGGGGCAAATCCATCAAAGATATTTTTGTTGAAGCTGCAACTAAAGCAATCAAAAATGCCGGAGTCGATCACATCGATTCAATGTATGTTGGCTCAATGAGCAGCGGATTGTTTGTTGGACAGGAACACCTCGGTGCAATACTGGCCGATTATCTCGGACAAACACCAATACCATCAACAAGAGTTGAATCAGCCTGTGCATCCGGTGGTGCAGCATTTCGTGCAGCGTATTTTGAAGTAGCTTCGGGTGCAAGTGATATTGTCCTTGCAGGCGGAGTTGAAAAGATGACTGACGGTGCTGATGTTACAGATGCACTTGCAACTGCAGCAGACCAGGAATACGAAGTTTACCAGGGAGTAACTTTCCCCGGCTTGTATGCGATGATCGCAAATGCACATATGAATCAATACGGAACTACAAGAGAACAGCTTGCAGCAATTGCAGTAAAGAATCATCACAACGGTGCGAACAATCCAAATGCACAATTCAGATCTCCAGTAACATTAGATCAAGTAATGAACTCTACGCTCGTTGCTGATCCACTTAGACTATTAGATTGTTCTCCAGTCAGTGATGGAGGTGCAGCAGTAATTCTTTGCTCAATTGATGTTGCCAAGAAACTTTCTAAAAATTATGTAAAGGTTAAAGGAACAGCACAGGCATCCGATACAATCGCGCTTCACTCAAGAAAAAGCTTCACAACTTTGAATTCGGTTGTAACAGCAGCACAGAAAGCTTACAAGATGGCAGGTGTTACTCCAAAAGATATTAACTTTGCTGAAGTTCACGATTGCTTTACAATTGCAGAAGCAGTTGTTTACGAAGATCTTGGTTTCTGCGATAAAGGATGCGGAGGTCCAGCGGCAGAAGAGGGAAGAACAGCAATTGATGGAGAGACTCCTTTAAATACTAGCGGCGGATTAAAATCCAAAGGTCATCCTGTTGGTGCAACTGGCATCGCACAAATAATTGAACTTTACGAACAGCTGACCGGACAGGCAGGGAAACGTCAGGTTAAAAATGCACACATCGGACTTGCCCAGAATATGGGTGGTTCCGGTGCAAGTTGTGTAATAAATATTCTGGAGGCAAAATGATCAGTCCAAAATATCACAGGGAAATTCCACAGCGTTATCGTTTGGAAGCAGGTAAATGTAAAGCTTGCGGCAACATAAGTTTTCCACCGAGATTAGTTTGCCCCGAATGCGGCAAAACAGAGTTCGAAACTATTAGATTAAATGAGGAAGGAAAACTTTTAACTTATACTATCATCAGAGTTGCATCTGATAAGTTCTTTGGCAAGACTCCTTTTGCAGTTGGAATTGTTGAGTTGAAAGACGGCGTAAAAGTAACAACACAAATTGCAGATGTTGATTTTGATAAGTTGAAGATAGGACAAAAAGTAAAACTGGTTTTCCGTAAAATTCAAGATGAAGGAAAATCTGGTTTGCATTGTTATGGTTATAAGGCAATTCTCCTCTAAGTATTTAAGTAGCACAGATTAATAATCTGTGCTACCACCACTTTCAATTTCACCTTATCGTATTTCTTAATAAATTACCCACTGAATTTTAGTTTCTAATTTTTAGTAATGGATTCAATTTGAAAGACAAAATCAGAATAGCATCAGGACAAGGTTTTTGGGGTGACTTAATCGATGCACCTTATCACCAGGTTACCAAAGGAGATATAGATTATCTCGTTATGGATTACCTTGCAGAGGTAACGATGTCAATTCTTCAGAAACAGAAGAACAGAAATCCTAATCTAGGTTATGCAACCGACCTTGTTGATTTAATGAAAAAGATTCTTCCAATCACCTCAAAAAAAGGAATTAAAATAATTACAAACGGAGGCGGAGTAAATCCAATCGCTTGTGCAGACGCAATTCTTGAAGTTGCAATGAACCTAGATATTAAAGTTAGATGTTGCAGTCGTTCTTGGTGATGATATAAAAAATTGTTTGGATGAAATAATCCAAAAGGGTGGCGAACTAAAGAATATGGAAACCGGTGAGGCAATTACGACAGTAAAAGATAGATTGCTTAGTGCAAATGTTTATTTCGGTGCTGCTCCAATTGTTGAAGCATTAAAGCGTGGTGCTGATGTTGTCATTACAGGAAGAGTGACAGATACAGGTTTGACTCTTGCACCGATGATTTATGAATTTGGTTGGGATATGAAAAATTACGATTTGATGGCTGCCGGAACTGTTGCAGGACATATTTTAGAATGCGGTGCTCAATCAACCGGTGGAAATTTTTTGGGTGATTGGGAATCAATCGAGAACTTTACTGAGATTGGTTTTCCAATTGCAGAAGCTTATCCGAATGGTGAAGTGATAATAACCAAACACGAAAACACTGGAGGAAAAGTTTCATTCGACACGATTGCAGAACAATTGGTCTATGAAATTGGAAATCCTGAAGAGTATATCACTCCCGATTGTGTTGCTGATTTCACTTCGATAAAACTTGAGGAAATTGGAAAGGACCGAGTAAAAGTTTACAATGTAAAAGGAAAATCTGAAACTGAATTTTATAAAGTTTCCTGTTCTTATCATGATGGATATAGTGCAACAGGAACTCTCACTTATTCATGGCCTCAGGCGTTAACTAAAGCAAAAAAAGCAGATAGAATACTTCGCAAAAGATTAGAGAAACTTGGACTTCAATTTGAAGAAATACGTTCAGAATTTGTTGGATATAATGCCACCCACGAAACTTTAGCTCCTGAACTTGATGAGGATAAAATAAATGAAATAGTGCTTCGCTTCTCGGTACGAGCAAAGATAGAAATTCAGTAAACAGATTTGGACAGGAAATTGCACCCTTAATTTTAACAGGTCCCCCTAGTGTTACAGGTTTTGCAGGTGGAAGACCAAAACCTAAAGACGTGGTTGCTTATTGGCCTGCGTTGATTCCTAAAAAACTTGTTGAGCCAAAAGTAAAAATTCTCGAACTAAAATAACTTAATTTAATTGCCAGCTTTGGTGATTAGATAACACCTCTGGATTCATTAAATCATTTTCTTTAATGAATACATCAAAAGCTTATTTTCTTATCGCCGATATTACCGGATTTACATCTTTCGTTGCCGGAACGGAATTGGAACATTCACAAAAAATACTCAGTGAAGTACTAACTCTTATTATCGGAAAATTAACACCAGCATTTAATCTTGTAGAAGTTGAGGGTGATGCCGTTTTTGTATTTGCCCCAATCGAGAAGTATCCGCGGGGGGAGCTAATTCTTGAAATAGTAGAATCCACATATTATTCTTTCAGAGATACAATGACAACATTCCAGAGAATAACAACCTGTTCCTGTATGGCTTGCCAGATGATATCAACTCTTGATCTCAAATTTGTAATCCATTGTGGCGATTTTGTGATGAATAATATTGCAGGTAAGAAAAAACCTTTGGGCAATGCAGTAATCGTTTTGCATAGACTACTTAAAAATTCAGTATCAAAGGATACCGGATGGAAAGCTTATTATCTGATCACAAAGGATTGTCTCGAAAGTCTAAACGTTCCAATTAACAAAAGTTATTCAGTAACTGAGCAATACGAACATCTTGGTGCAATCCGGACAGAAGTAATCAATCTTGATGAGAAGTATGAGGAATATCAAAAACAAAAATCTATTACGATTGATGAAAAGGATGCACATTATATATTTAGAAAGGAGTTTCCCGTTCCGGCATCAATTCTCTGGGATTGGTTCAATAATCCTAAAAGGAAATCTCTTTACATTAAAGGTTCTGATTGGAATGTCAGTGAAAGGCCATCTGGAAGAACAACAAAAGACGCTACCAATCATTGCTCCAGCAGTAAATTTATAGAAATGGTATCGATTATAAGCCATTCGATTACTTTACAATCAAACTTTACAGAGGATTTCTTAATTTTACAATATGCGGAGTCTTTAAGCCTTTAAACGATACAACCGAGCTTACATACATGGTCAAAATGAATGGGAAACTGCCAGAGTGGATACTCAAAATTTTATGCAGGGTTTTATTTGCTTCCGCCGTAAAGGATTTTGCTAAACTTGAAAAATTAATTAAAGACGAACAATCTTCATCAGTTTAAAATTAGTATTTTTATAAATATAGTTTTAATAATTATTTATTGAGTATGAAAATCAAATTAAGAGAAATAGCCCACGGACGAAGCGGTGACAAAGGCGATGCAGCCAATATCGGAATAATCGCTTATGATGATAAAGGATATCAAATTATAGAAAAACATTTGACTGCTGAAAAAGTAAAAAAGCATTTTAAAGGAATTTGTCACGGTAAAGTTGAACGATACGAATTACCAAACATCAGGGCTTTAAACTTTTTGCTTCACAACACACTCGGTGGAGGTGGGACAGTTTCGCTGAAACACGATGCACAAGGAAAGACGTTAGCAGCGGCGCTGTTGCGTATGGAAATAGAAGTATAAAATTAAAAGTCAATATTTAATAAATATGTTTTTGAATTTTGACTTTTTATTTTTGAATTAAAAAGGATTGTAAAATGTACGAAGAAGAATTAAAAGAACTGAAATCCCATCAGCAGAGAATAGCAAATCTCCGGGGGTATCTTTGATGTCGATAAAAAGATTTCGAAGGTAGAAGAACTCCGAACCAAATCTGGTGAATCTTCCTTCTGGAATGATCAGATAACCGCACAAAAAACACTTCAGGAAATTAAGACACTCGAACAATGGATTGACCTTTGGAAAGCGGTTGATAAAAAAGCTAATGAGGCAAGGGATATCATTGAACTTGCTTCAATGGAAGAAGATGAATCGTTTTATGATGATATCAGAAAAGAGTTGGACGATTTAAATTCAGCAATTGATAAAGCTGAATTTAAAAACATGCTCAGCGGAAGAGATGATGATAAGAATTGCATACTTACAATTCATTCTGGTGCCGGAGGAACCGAGGCACAGGATTGGGCTGATATGCTTTTACGAATGTATATAAGATGGGGAGAGCAGAATGGTTATCAAATGAGTATAGTTGATATTCTGGATGGCGATGGAGCAGGAATAAAATCGGCAACGGTTGAAGTATCTGGAGAATTTGCTTACGGTTACTTAAAAGCAGAAAATGGCGTTCATCGTCTTGTTCGAATTTCTCCTTTCGATGCTAATAAAAGAAGACATACTTCGTTTGCATCGGTTTTTGTTATTCCTGAAATAGATGACACGATAGAAATAGAAATTAATTCCGCTGATCTGCGAATTGATACTTACCGTTCTGGTGGTAAAGGCGGACAGAACGTAAATAAAGTTGAAACTGCAGTCAGAATAACTCACGAACCAACAGGAGTAGTAGCTGCTTGTCAAAGTGAACGTTCTCAGGTGCAGAATAAAACCCGTGCGATGAAAATGCTCAAGTCAAAACTTTATCAGCTTGAACTCGAAAAACAACAAGCAGAGTTGGATGAAGTTGAAAAGAATAAGATGAAAATTGAATGGGGAAGTCAGATTCGTTCTTATGTCTTCCATCCATACAATATGGTTAAAGATCATCGAACGGATGAAGAAACCTCAGATGTGCAAAGAGTGATGGATGGGGATATTGATAGGTTTATAAAAGCGTATCTCTCAAAGTTTAGTAAGAACTAAGAAACGGTTGTCATTCTGAAGGAGTGTAACGACTGAAGAATCTTGAATTTTATTTATAAGATTCTTCGCTTCGCTCAGAATGACATTCGTATGGACTATTCTCTCTTCAATCCATACTGCTTAACAAGATTTGTTAATCTTCTTGGATAATCGGTCTGCATGCCATTAACACCTTTTTTAATCAGACATTCCATCTCACGTTTATCATTGATTGTGCAGCCAATCAGAAAATTAATTTTGTGTTCAGGATTTTTCTTGTTGAAAACTTTTTTCTTTCTAACATCATATCGTATAACTCTTCTATAAGTCATCCAGTTTGCAATAGTGATTTGTCTTGGGCGTAAAACAAGACCAACTGAATTTTTATTTTGGATTGCGGTCTTAATCCCGCTGTATAATCTTGGGAAGAAAATAAATCCCGGAGGAAGTTCAACATCGAGGCAATAATTGAAATTTGGATATTTGTTTTTTGCTGTTTGCAGAACTTCTTTGCTGAAAGTTTCAATAATGAATTGACAAGGTGGATTATACTTTTTATCAAATGCATCCAACTGATTAAGAATTACAAGAACTAATTCCTTTTCTTCTTCAGGCACCTTTAAATCAAGAAACACATATTTTAATTTTTCCTTGGTTGATGACCACTGAATGAACTCCTCAAAAGTTGGTATGTGAGCACCAACCGGAGTACTTTCTCCTTTATTTGTATAATTAAAATGCTTTCTGAATTCAGCTAATGTCAATTCACTCGTTTTATTCCTGAAACCACTGAAACGGGCTGGAAAGTCAGGTTTGTATCTTACTTCCGGCTCCAAACCATTTTCTCTTATTAAAGCAACAAGTTCATCAGGATTCCAATCATGCCAAAGAATTATTTCATTGTCCTTTGTCACGCAGATATCAACTTCCAAAGCATTCGCTCCTTCGCTCAAAGCTCGTTCTAATGAAGGAATGGTATTTTCAGGTTCATTTACAGGTGAGCCGCGGTGACCGCAGTTCAGGAAAAGATTTTCCTTATCGATGTTTGATTTTCGGTAAGGACAAAATCTGAATAGTTCTTTCATCCAGGTTAGATAATAAATAAATCTTCTTTTTATGCTTGCCACGAGATAATTTAATTACAATTTTTATAGAGAAAATATTTTCTGATTGTCATCTTAAAAATGAAGAATAAAAAGATTATAAAAAAAAGAGCAGTTGATAAAAAGAAAAAAGATTTCTTCAACAAAGTTTTTGATGTTACTAAAAGAATTCCATACGGGAAAGTGACAACTTATGGACACATCGCAGAAGTTTGCGGAATTAAATCCGCTGCGAGAACAGTTGGCTGGGCTCTGAATGGATGCGGACCGGATATTCCGGCACACAGAGTCGTAAACAGATACGGTGCACTTACTGGAAAAATCCATTTCGGTGATCCAACACTAATGGAAGAATTATTGCGAGGTGAAGGGATTGAGTTTGATAAAAATGGTTGTGTGAAATTGGAAAAACATCTTTGGATTCCTAATTCAAAAGTGAAAAGTAAAAGTTTAAAAAGAAAAAAATGATTTCTCATTCTTACTCTTACTCATACTCTTACTCCTCACCCGAATAAGATTAAGAGTACGAGTAAGATTAAGAGATTGAATTAATACCTCTCAACACTTATTGAGGATACACCGCAATCAATTTCTACATATATCTTATTTAAAGCTTCATCGAAATTTTCAGTAACATAATTATCGGAATCAATCTTTTTAAATTCTTTAAAATTTTTAGAAGACAATGCACCATCAGTTACAATTTTGCAGCCTGATTCTTTTGGAACATAAATATTTATATCAGAAGCACCTGCATCAACACTCAAGTTGGTTTCAGGATATAAATTCCCAAGTCTGATATTTATTGAAGCAGCACCCATATCAACATTCACCTCTTTAGTTTTGAATGGAGTAAGATCGAAATCCATCGATGCGGCGCCAACGTTAAAGTTCATATCCCAAACAGGATTAGGATTTAGTGACATAGCAACAGTATTCTTATAATTATCTCCAAATCTGAAAATGGTTCTGCCGCCCATACCAAGGTCCACAACTGTACTGCTGTCAGTATCAAATCTTGTCAATTCATAATTATGATAACTGATAGTTTTTGCAAAGATAAGATGTTCACTCTGTTCAAGAATATTAAAAGTACCGGCGCCTGCTTCAAAATTAAGTTCTGCAAAACGTAACGTAGAATCGTATTGTTCAGTAAACTCTGAATTTACAACCTCACGGTTCGCATCATCACCAAAATCTATTTGGAAATCATTGTGGAAAAAATGCGTGGCAGTTTTGAAACTTGCGAAGATTGCAAGAGCAAGAACGATTGCAGCAAGTCCTGCGATGACACTTTTTCCCATCTGATGTTTAATCAAAATTGATAAACCAATAAGTACGATCGTCAATGGCCAAAGTTTCCAGATAGTTGACCAATCCATCAGGATACTTGTAAAATTATTTATCAGAACAAGCAAACCGAGTCCGACAAAAAGTAAACCCCAGAAAATATGTGACGGTTTCATTTTAAAATCTCCTTTTTAGTTTTTCGCTTTTAATAAAAGACCAATTCCAATCCCAATCAGAATAACAGGCCAGTAATGATCGAAATCGAAGCGAGGAAATATGTTGTCAAGAAGCAGAAGACCACCGATAACAATCAGGACAATCGCAATCCAGAGTTGTTTATTCCCAGTTTGAGCAACTGAACCGGCAACTCCTCCATTGGTTACACTAAAGTTATCAGACTTGTTCTGATCATCTGAATAGTTTGAACTGCCTCCTGATTCAGGCGGTGATTGTGTAAAAGGACTCTTCGGCAATTCATATGGTTTTTGTGGAACAACTATCCATAAAATTATGTATGCGATAATTCCACCTCCGCCGAGAAATACAATAACAATGAATAGCACTCTTACAAGTGTGGAATCAATTCCAAAATATTCAGCGAGTCCGCCGGCAACTCCACCAAGCATTTTATCATTTGTCGAACGATATAGTTTCTTTCCCATTTTTTCCTCCGGATTGATATTAATCTTTTAAATCCCTGGTTCTAATAAATAAGATTTTTTCTGATTTCCACGCTTTTTGGTAAGTATGGTAAGATTGTATCGGTGATTGAAGGAGATTTATCGGTTAATGAAAACCTGGAAAGAAGACAAATGAATGATTGATCGAGTAATTGGCTGATTGAAACTTATTAATAATGCAATTAGATAATTATTCTCAAAGTATTTCCGATTTTGCCGAGTTTTAGGGTAGTAGTATATTTCGTAATAAAATCAATATTTGAAATGAAAATTGCACTTTGCCAGATAAATCCGATCATTGGCAATCTAGACTACAATAAAGAAAAAATAGTAAAAGGTTACGAGAGAGGAATCAAAGCAAAGGTTGACCTAGTAATCTTTCCTGAACTTGCTCTAGTAGGATATCCTCCCCTTGATCTTGTCGAAAAAGAAGAATTCAGAAAAGCAGTTAATAAAAAAGTAAATGAGCTTGCAGGAATCACCGGTGAAGTTGGATTACTATTTGGTGCAATAACTGAAGATGATGACAGAATCGGAACCAATATTCACAACTCGGCTGTCTTATGTTACAATGGTAAAATTCAATTCATCCAGCCGAAATCTCTGATACCGAACTATGATGTATTTGATGAAATGAGATACTTCGAACCTGCAAAAGAAGTGTTCGTTCATTCATTTAAAAATAAAAAGCTGGGCATTTCTGTTTGTGAAGATATCTGGAACGATGCTGACTACTGGTATAAAAGAAGATATAATTTTGATCCGGTAGAAGAGCTGAAGAAAAAAGGTGCAGATATTCATATCAATATTTCTGCTAGTCCTTATTCATACGGAAAAAGAAAAGAAAGATTGGAAATGCTTTCGACAATTTGCAGACAGGATAATTTGCCACTTGCTTATGTATGTTGTGTTGGAGTTCAAACTGATCTTGTATTCGATGGTGGAAGTATGTGTCTGGATAAAAAGGGAAAGCTCGTTCATTTAGGTAAATCTTATGAAGAAGATTTTATTTTATTCGATACTGAAAAAGATAAACCAATAAAAGTCGAAGTCGAAAAATCATTTGAAGAAGAAGTTCTCTCCTCGCTTGTTTATGGAGTAAGAGAATACTTTGAGAAAATGAAATTTAAAAAAGCTGTGATTGGTTTAAGCGGCGGACTTGATTCTGCAATGGTAACTTACATTGCGGTTCAGGCATTGGGCAGGGAAAATGTTCACGTGGTTCTGATGCCTTCAAAATATTCAAGTAAAGGAAGTATTACAGATTCACAGAAACTAATAAAGAATCTGAACATCTCATCCAATAATGTTTCTATCCAACCTGTTGTGGATGAAACCATAAATCGATTGAAACCGAATTTTAAAAACAAAGTTGGGAAACTCACAGGAGAAAATATTCAGGCACGTATTCGAGGTGTGTATTTAATGGCTTTTTCGAACAACGATGGATATTTAGTTTTAACAACAGGTAATAAATCTGAACTTGCCGTTGGATATTGCACGCTTTATGGTGATATGAGCGGAAGCCTTGCGGTGATTGCGGATGTTTACAAGAGTGATCTTTACAGGATTGCTAAATTTATCAAC
The DNA here is from genome assembly GCA_016716565.1 of bacterium. NCBI lineage: Bacteria > bacterium. Next base: position 525,582 of record JADJWC010000004.1, on the reverse strand, counting down.
AAGAAAAAAGAAATTATTCCTAAGGAAATAATTACAAAACCACCATCCGCTGAATTAAGTCCCAATCAAACCGACCAGGACGATCTTCCGCCGTACGAAATGCTCGATAAAATATTAAAGATGTATCTTGAAGAAAATAAAGAGTACGATGAAATTAACTCGATAATAAAAAACGAGAAAGTTGTACGAAAAGTTTTACGCCTTGTTGATTTAAATGAATTTAAAAGAAGGCAAGCTGCTCCCGCATTGAGAGTATCGAGAAAAGCATTTGGATATGGAAGAAGATATCCCATAGTTCAGGGATGGAGGCGTTAGGTAAATTAGAGAGCGATAAATGCGTTAATTGATTAAAAAAGAAATAATCTCTTATAAAATCTGTACTAGCCTCAAAATATTTACTTACCAATAATTAACTTTACAAATAGGATTTTAAAAATTAATATTCTGTTCAATAATTATAGCTTAATCTACATTATGAAAATATTTAAATTAATTTCAATCTTAATCTTACTATCTGTAGTAAGTGCTTTCGCACAATTTGGTGTGCAGAAAGATCTCGTAAAAATTAAAACATTCCAATCCTTTGATAAGGTATATCCCGGAACAGAATTTAAAATAGCTATACAAACCGATGTTGATGAAGGATGGCATATTAATTCGGATAAACCGTATGACGAATATTTGATCCCGACTTCGTTGATCATTCCGGAAAATCCTAATTTCAAATTAGTTAAAATTGCTTATCCCAAACCTCACGATTTTAAGTTCTCATTTTCTGAATCACCATTATCCGTTTGGGAAGGAAGTGTTTTCATTGGTGCTTTGATCGAAGTTGATTCAGCAACTGCACCAGGCACATACTCACTAATTGTTGAACTTGAATATCAGGCTTGTAATGATATTAGCTGCCAGGCACCGACGGCAGTCAGCGACACATTGACAATTGAAGTAGCAGATAAAACCTCTCCGGTAAATTCAATCAATGATGAAATATTCAGTGAAATTAATTTAAGTTTAAGCCAAACATCAACTGTTGAGAAGGAAGAGTCTGACCCGATTTCCAGTGCACTGGAAAATCAAGGTTTGATAATCGGATTACTTTTAGTTTTTCTTGGTGGTTTAGCGCTGAACTTAACTCCCTGCGTTTATCCTTTAATACCAATAACAGTTGGGTATTTTGGCGGACAGAGTGAAGGAAGTACTACCAAGTTATTTTTTATGGGAATCTTATTCATACTTGGACTTGCTGTCACATATTCTGCGATAGGTGTTATAACCTCTTTGACAGGTGCGGTATTTGGTGCGCTGCTTCAAAATCCAATCGTTATTCTTATTATAGTTGCAATAATGCTTGCTCTATCACTAAGTATGTTTGGAGTTTATGAGTTCAAATTACCTGATAGTTTGGTTAACAAAGCAGGTGGGGCAAAAGCCGGATTGTACGGAGCTTTCTTTATGGGATTAACGATGGGAATAGTTGCGGCACCCTGTATTGGTCCTTTTGTTCTTGGATTAGTTACTTATGTTGCTACAAAACAAGATCCGTTTTTTGGTTTTCTTCTCTTCTTCGTTTTAGCAGTTGGACTTGGAACTCCTTATCTGTTTTTAGCTGTCTTCTCTGGCAAGATAAAAAATCTGCCAAGAGCTGGTGAATGGATGGATGCTGTAAAGCATATATTCGGATTCATTCTTATTGGAATGGCTTTATACTTTCTGCTTCCACTCTTACCAAAAAGTATTTCTGGATATGTCCTTCCTGTATTCATGATTGGAACAGCAATTTATCTTTTATTTTTTGAAAAGCTGGCGAACTCAGTCAAAGGATTCAGAATTTTTAAAATAGTTTTCTCTGTTCTAATTATGGCCATAGGTGTTTATGCACTCGTTCCATCAGAAACAAAATCTGTTGATTGGCAGCCGTTCACCGAAGATGCATTGAATGAAATTTCAGGCAGGGGAGTGATAATTGATTTTTATGCTGACTGGTGCATCCCCTGTAAAGAACTTGATGCGCTTACATTTTCTGATCCTCAGGTCATTTCTTTATCGAAAGAGTTTGAAACTTATAAAGCAGATATGACGAAAGCATTATCACCGGAAGTTGAATCGTTGAGAGAGCGATTCAAAATAGTTGGTGTTCCGACCGTTTTAATTCTTAATTCAAAAGGAGAAGAAGTGGAGAGAATTACAGGATTCGTTAATGCAAATGAATTTTACAAAAAGATTGAGAACGTTAATTAACATTTACTAATAATTACATTGATAAATCAAACAGGACTTAGTAACTTTATTAGCAATAAAAAATTTAGGAATTGGTTAAATGTCAGAAATTAAAGAAAAAGAATTCAGAGTAGTAACAAACGTTACTGTGCGATTTGCAGGCGATTCCGGCGACGGAATGCAATTAACCGGTAGTCAGTTTAGTGATACAACTGCCTGGATCGGAAACGATTTAAATACTTTGCCCGATTATCCTGCCGAGATCAGAGCACCCGCCGGAACAATTTATGGTGTGAGCGGTTTTCAATTAAGTTTTGGAAGTGAAGACGTAAATACACCCGGTGATCTTCCGGATGTTCTTGTTGCGATGAATCCAGCAGCTTTAAGAAAAAATCTTAAAGAACTTAAAAATGGTGGAGTACTAATTGTAAATTCAGATGCATTCGATCAGAAAAATTTAAAGTTGGCAAATTTTGAATCGAACCCTCTCGAGGATGATTCCCTTAGCGGTTACGAACTGCATCAGGTACCAATCTCATCACTAACAGCAAATGCACTGGAAGGATTACCTTTAAGTCCTAAAGAAGTTGCAAGATGTAAAAACTTTTTTGCACTTGGCTTGATGTACTGGTTATACGACAGACCTCTTAAAAACACTGAAGATTGGATTAAAGATAAATTCAAAAATAAACCTGAGTATGTGGAAGCAAATACAAAGGCGCTTCAAGCTGGTCATAAATTTGGTGAGATGACAGAAATATTTACTACGAGATATAAAGTTGAAGCTGCAAAACTTCCAAAAGGTATCTACCGGAATATTTCTGGTAATGAAGCAACTGCACTCGGATTTTTAACAGCATCTGTTAAAAGTGGATTGCCATTATTTCTTGGTTCATATCCAATCACACCTGCATCAGAAATTTTACAATATTTAAGTTCATATAAAAACTTTGGAGTAAAAACTGTTCAGGCAGAAGATGAAATAGCTGGAATTACATCCGCGATCGGTGCTGCTTTTGCTGGTAATCTTGCATTAACAACCACAAGCGGACCAGGTTTATCATTAAAGACGGAAGCTATTGGTTTAGCAGTAATGACTGAGTTACCTCTCGTTATTGTAAACGTTCAAAGAGGCGGACCGAGTACCGGTTTACCAACCAAGACTGAACAGGCAGATCTTTTGCAGGCAATGTATGGAAGAAACGGAGAAGCCCCTGTGTGTGTACTCGCCGCAAGAACACCACGAGATTGTTTCTATATGGCAGTAGAAGCATCAAGAATAGCATTAAAGTATATGACTCCAGTAATTCTTCTGACAGACGGCTATCTTGGAAATGGTTCTGAGCCCTGGAGAATTCCTCATGTAAATGAACTTCCCGATATTTCTGTGAAATTCCGTACTGATCCGGAAAGATTTTACCCGTATTTAAGAAATGACAATCTTGCTAGGCCATGGGCTATTCCGGGAACACCAGGTTTAGAACACAGAATAGGTGGTCTTGAAAAAGCTGATGTTTATGGAACTGTAAATTACGATCCGGAAAATCACGATAGAATGGTTAAGCTAAGAACAGAAAAAGTTAAAAGAATTGCCAATGACATACCAGATCTAGAGGTTGATGGCGATGAAAAAGGAGATTTATTGGTACTTGGTTGGGGCGGTACATACGGGTCAATTAAAGATGCAGTTAATAAAGCAAGAAAATCAGGATTAAGAGTATCACAGGCCCATTTGAGATATTTAAACCCTATGCCTAAAAATACGGGACAGGTTCTTAAGAACTTTAAAAAGATATTAATCCCAGAAATTAACCTTGGTCAACTAGCACATTTGATTCGGAGTGAGTATTTAATTCAAGTTGAACAATTGAATGTGGTAAGAGGATTACCGCTTAAAGTCAATGATATTTTAGAAAAGATAAATTCTTTACTTGGAGGTGGAAATGGCAAATAGTCCAGAAGTAGTAACGCAAAAATATACTGCGAAAGATTTTACAAGTGATCAGGACGTTCGCTGGTGTCCCGGATGCGGAGATTATTCAATCCTTGCGCAGGTTCAGAGAACTTTTCCTGACTTAATTCAAACCAATAAAGAAAAAATTGTATGGGTTTCGGGAATCGGATGTTCAAGCCGCTTTCCGTACTATATGAATACTTATGGTTTTCATGGAATTCACGGTCGTGCTGCGATAATTGCAACAGGTGTTAAAGTAGCTAATCCTGATTTGTCAGTTTGGGTCGCAACAGGTGATGGAGATTTATTGAGTATCGGTGGAAATCACTTTATACATGCTTGCAGGAAAAATGTTGATCTAAAAGTTCTTCTATTTAATAATAGGATTTACGGATTGACCAAAGGACAATATTCACCAACATCCGAAAAAGGTAAAGTTACCAAAACAACTCCTTTCGGAAGCGTTGATTATCCATTTAATCCGCTCTCACTCGCACTTGGATCTGATGCTACATTTGTAGCCCGTTCGATTGATCGAAATCCAAAACACATGCAGGAAATGATAAGAAGGATAGGCCAGCACAAAGGATTTGCACTTCTTGAGATTTTTCAAAATTGCAATATTTTTAATGATGGTGCATTCGAACTATTGACAGAAAAAGAAACAAAAGACGATCACGTTTTAGTGCTTGAACATGGCAAACCGATGGTATTTGGTAAGAATCAGGATAAAGGAATAAAATTGGATGGTGCTCATCCTATTGTTGTTGATATTTCCAACGGTAAATACTCAAAGGATGATCTCTGGGTTCATGATGAATTTTCCGATGCTCCTGTTCATGCAATGATACTTGCACATCTCGATGACAGACCAGATTTGCCTAGTCCGATCGGAGTGTTTAGACAAGTAATTAAAGAGACTTATGACGAAGGTATAAAAAATCAGATCGATAAAATCATCGAGAAAAAAGGAAAAGGAGATTTAGAAAAAGTACTTTTCGGCTCAAACACCTGGGAAGTGGCTTAATATACTTCATGAATTATATTTCAGTGGATGGGGCTTTTATATAAGCCCCTTTTATTATTAATGATAAATTTTCAAAAACTCGCAGATATAATTAATAGTAACAAATCCTTCCTGCTAACAACACATGTTAACCCGGATGCAGATGCGATTGGCTCGGAGATAGCATTCTCTAATCTATTATTGAAACTTGGTAAGTCCTATAAAATCATCAACCACAGTGCGACTCCATATAATTTGAAATTCCTTGATGTTGATAATAGCATAGAGAAGTATGATGCGAGCAAACATATTAATTATTTCAATTCTTCCGATGTACTTGTAGCTTTAGATTTTAACAGATCTGATCGGCTGGTTAGCATGCAATCAGGTTTTTTTGAATCGAATAATATTAAAATTTGTATTGATCATCATCAGGATCCTGAAAAATTCGTTGACCATTATTTTATTGCTCCCGATTATGCAGCGACTGGTCATATCATATTTGAACTGATAAAAAAAACCGGCATTGTTAATTTAGATTTAGATATTGCTGCACCACTATATGCTGCGATAATGACCGATACCGGCTCTTTTCGTTTTGAAAGAACTACAGCAGAACTTCATAGAAACATTGCCGAACTTCTGGATAAAGGTGTTAACCCGACAGAAATTTATGATCAGCTTTATGATGAAAGTAAATTAAGTAAAATTAAATTACTTGGAAGGTCATTGAGTTCATTACAGTTAATCGCTGAAAATAAAGTTGGTTATATGGTTATAACTCAGGAAGATTTTATTGATTTGGAAGCTATGGAAAGTGATACTGAAAATTTTGTAAACTACATTATTTCAGTTGAAGGAGTCACACTCGGTTTACTTTTCATCGAGCTAAAGAATGGGTTCAAAGTAAGTTTCAGATCGAAAGGGGATTTACCGGTGAATAAGCTTGCTGGTTTGTTCGGTGGTGGTGGACATACAAATGCTGCTGGAGCACGTTTTCATAATTCTGATATGAATCAATCGATCCCTGAAATATTAAAAGAAGCAGAGAAATTTATTAATAATTATTCAAAAGGTTAAAATGTTCAGATTGAATTACAAAATTGGTGGTAAACTGATTTTTTCACCACTTTCTATTGCCGTCCATTTCATTACAGATGATAAGAATATCAAAAATTCGATTGCTACTTTTGAAAAGAAATTCAAAATTAAATTGTCAGAACTTCAACTTAAAAATATTCAAGCCAAAAAGAATAAGCAGATAAGCATCTCAAATCCTAAAGGAAAACCTGAACACATAATCTTGCATAAATTTAAGACTGATGAAAAGTTTTCCGTTGATTATTTCAGAAATCATCTTGCAGGTTTGATCAAGGAAGTCAAAAATGATGAGGTTCAATCGTTACATTTATTCATTCCTGAATATGAACTGGTAAAAAAATATTTTGATGAAGAAGAATATTACTACCGTACTTTTCTTGAAGGTATTTCTCTTGGAAATTATTCTTTTGATAAATTCAAAAAAGAAAAAGACAGAACGAGAAATCTTTCAGTTTTTATTTACGCGAAAGATGAAAAGCTTGTTAAGTCGGCTATTGCCAAGACTAATATTTTAGTGGAAGGAATATTTTTTACAAAAGATCTTCAAAATGAACCACCGTCATCTCTGCGTCCGTTTGAGCTGGCTGATAGAATAAAAGAAACTTTAACTAAAGCCGGATTGAAAGTAACGATATTCGATGAAAAGGAAGTTAAAAAAAGAAATATGGGTGGTTTGCTTGCCGTTGGTCAGGGCAGCAATGCGAAACCGAGATTCATTGTTATCGAATATAAGCCAAGGCAAAAGCAATCCAACATGAAAAAAATTGCCTTAGTTGGGAAGGGAGTTACTTTCGATACAGGTGGTTATTGCATCAAACCATGGCAGGGAATGTTGGAAATGAAAGGTGATATGTCCGGAGCAATCCTGGCAGCATCAAAAGCAAATTTTCCAATGGAAATTCTTGGAGTAATTCCCGCAGCCGAAAATATGATTAATGGCGAAGCTATGAGACCCAGTGATGTTGTTAAAACAGCATCTGGAAAAACAATTGAAGTAGGTCATACTGATGCAGAAGGACGAATGATTCTTGCAGATGCACTCGATTATGCATCGAAAGAAAATCCTGACGAAATAATTGACTTCGCAACTTTGACAGGAGCTTGCGTTGTCGCGCTCGGCATTAATGCTGCCGGCCTGTTTACAAAAAATGATAGAATGGCTGATGATCTTTATGAAGCCGGAATGAAAACTTATGATAGGGTCTGGCGTTTACCGATGTGGGATGACTATCATAAAGAAAATGAAAGCAAGATTGCTGACGTTAATAATGATGGTGGACGTTGGGGAGGAGCAATTACAGCCGCAAAATTTTTAGAGAACTTTGTTGATAAGAAAATCCCTTGGGCGCATCTTGATATTGCCGGACCAGCAAGTGCAAACGAACTTACTAATTATAACAAAACGTTTATGACCGGATTTGGCGTGAGATTGATGATTGAATATCTCTCACAGAAGATAAGTCAGTCTTAGGAAATTAATCTCTCGGAAGAATTTTTCCATCTTTAATTTCGAGAATTTGATCTGCAAGGTTAACCAGTTGTTGATTATGAGTAACGATAACAAATGTTACTCCGATGCTTGTCTTTAAATCCAGAATTAGATTGTGAATGTCTTCACTATTTACTGAATCAAGATTGCCGGTCGGTTCATCAGCAAAAATAATTTTTGGATCGTTTGCAAGTGCCCTGGCAACAGCAACTCTTTGCTGTTCGCCACCTGAAAGTTCTGCTGGTTTATGATCAATCCTTTTTGATAAACCTACCGTTTGAAGTAATTGTTCACTCTTAAGTTTTGCTTCAGGAAAATTTTTCCCACTGATTAATTGCGGTATAATTACATTTTCCAGAGCAGTAAATTCAGGCAATAGATGATGAAATTGAAAAACAAAACCAACATTTCCATTTCTGAATTTTGCCAATTTGTCTTCAGAGTAATTAAAAATATTTTCTTCATCATATAAAACCTCACCGGAATCTGGTCGGTCGAGTCCTCCCAGCAAATGCAGCAATGTACTTTTACCAGCACCTGATGCGCCTACGATAATTGTAATTCTTTTCTCCTCAATCTTAAGCGATACTCCTTTCAGAACTTCCAGATTATTCTTTCTCGTAGTTTGAAAAGATTTATAAATATTATTTGCTGATAAAATAGTATTACTCATTTTCTTAGTTTGATTCATTTTAAAAATTGATTGATATTACTCCCATTTGATTGCATTAATCGGATTTACTCTCGATGCTTTTTTTGCTGGATATAATGATGCCAGATATGAGAGCAGCATAGAAGCGAAGCTGATAAAGAAGAAGTCAGATATTCTTATCTCAATCGGAAGAGAATCAATTTTGTATTGTGATGGATCTAGTGGATAAATATTATATTCAATCTGAATGTAACATACAAGATAACCAATTATTACACCCAGCAATGTTCCGATTATACCGATCAGTAATCCTTCGAACATAAAAATTTTCAAAACAGATTTCTCAGTCACGCCCATCGATCGAAGTATTCCAATGTCACGTTTCTTTTCAATCACCGACATTGACAATGATCCAAGTATATTGAAAGTCGCAACTGCTATAATTAAAGAAAGTATGATGTAAGCAGTCCATCTTTCAATCTGCATTACTGAATAAAGTTCTTGGTGGAAATCATACCAGGTGTTAATACTGAATTGATTTTGATCCAATTGTGAAACCAGTTTTTGTTTAACTGAATTAGATTTATCAATGTCATCAAGTCTCACATCATATCCCTGAAAATTCTTTTTATAACCAAATAAATATTGACCATCTTTCAATTCACAAAATATGTAGCCTTCATCATATTCGTTATTTTTTGAGATAAAAACTCCTGCAATAATAAACCTCTTTGATAAAGGAAGTGAAAGCTGAGTTATTGCCTGTTCAATATTTAAAGGTGATATGATTGTGAGAGTATCGCCGGCCATCACCCGAAGTTTATCAGCTAAGGGCAATCCGATAAATACAGAAGATTCATCAGAAAATTTATCATCTCCATCTACAATATTTTCATCAAGCAGATAAACATTATTCACAGATTTAGCTTCAATACCTTTCAGATTTACTACTTGTGTTATTCCTTTGTTGTATGCTAATACTTTTCCTTCTACGAATGCGGAGTAAGATTTTATATTACCATTATTCATCAAGCTTTTCTCAAGACTGCCGATTGATTTTTCTCCTTCTTCAGTAATTGCGTTGATACGGATGTGAGGATCGAGGCTCATCAGGTAACTTGTAACAAGACTGCCAAATCCATTAAATACTGAAAGCACAACTATTAAAGCTGCGACACCAATCGTGATTCCGGCAATTGAGATAATTGAAATTATTGTAATGAAATTTATCTTGTGCTTGGATACCAAATATCTCTTTGCAATGAATCTTTCGAAAAGCATCAGCCAAACCTCAATGCATTAACCGTTTTAATTTTTGAAGCTATCAAACTTGGTATAATCGATGCCAGCAGACAAAGAATGAATGTAAGTAGAGATATCCACAAAAAAGTATCTACAGTTAAAAGAAAAGGAACCCGTGACATAAATGCACTGATGACGGTAAAGTAATGATATTGAAATTTTCCTGAAGCATTATTAATAAAAGTGCGAGCAAACTTCCCGACATAATTCCGATCACACCAAGCACCGCTCCATGTATTAAAAAAACTGTAATGATCTGTCTTCTCCGTGAACCAAGTGTTTTCATGATTCCAACTGCGTTAGTTTTCTCAAGCACGATCATAAGTAGCGTACCAATGATGTTAAACACAGCAACAAGAATTATTAATGCGAGCACAATCGGTATTGGTTCTTTTTGTAATTCAATCCAGGTAAAAATATTACGGTGAATTTGATAAACAGATCTGACGGAGTACGGATATCTGAGTGATTTGCTGAGATATGTTGTGAGGCTGTCAATTTTAGAGATATCGCTTAACTTGATATTAATTCCGGTGATATTGTCGCCAATGTCAAAAAGTTTTTGCGCAGATAATAAAGTGGTATACGCATAAGTATCATCATATTCAGTCATACCGCTTTCAAAAATACCACTGACAGTAAATTTTTGGATGTTGGGTAAATTTTCAGGAGAAGGTATCTCATCATTCTTTAGCGAGAAAATTGTAATCCGATCACCGACTTTGACAAATAGTTTCTCTGCTAGTTTCTTCCCAATTAATAAATTGTCATCAAAAAGTGAAATATCGCCTTCAACCATATTGTTAACAAAAAAAGGCTTTTCGTTTTGTCCATCTATTCCGAATAAGTTTATTCCTTCTTTCTTTTTTTTGTTGCTTACCAGAACCAGCTTGGAAGCAAAAGGTGTAATTGTGGGTTTGAAAGATTCTAATTGCGATTTTATCCATGGTAAAGTTTTTTGATAATCAGGAAGATTAGAGCGATAGGAAGTTATTTTTATATGAGAATCAAAATCTATTATTTTATTTGTAATTGTCTGCTCAAAACCTTTCAGAACACTTATAGCGATGATAAGCGTTGCCACACCCAAAGCAATTCCTATTATTGAAATTGTAGAAATCAGGCTGATAAACCTGGAATCTTTTCTTGAAAGAATGAATTGTTTTGCTATATACCAGGATACATTCATTATAAAGTAAAATGATGAAATTATAATATTTAATTTAATCAATTAAAAAATAACAGAATCGAATCAAAATTGATATGGAGATTTAATCAGATAGAGTAGAGGTAATACAGTAAAATTTACTTTTTTTTTCAGAATTCGATAGATATATTTGTGACTCAATTTTTAAGATGCTTGTTCTTCCGTCAGGAAATTACCGGGGCGTAGCGTAGTCCGGCTATCGCGCCTGCTTTGGGAGCAGGAGGTCGCAGGTTCGAATCCTGCCGCCCCGACTGGTTGAATAACCAAATCATAAACACCAAATAACAAACAATCTAACAATTCAAAATCCCAATAGTTTGTTATTTGAATTTTGAGGAATGAATTTTATTTGTTGTTTGAAAATTGATTATTGATATTTTGATTTGAGCGCCCGTAGCTCAACCGGATAGAGCATCAGCCTTCTAAGCTGAGGGTTAGTGGTTCGAGTCCACTCGGGCGTACTAATCAGGACCAAAAAACAAAAGAATAAAGTAAAAAATCTTTAGTCTTTTTTCTTTTGACTTTTATCTTTAGAATGGTGAGCGTAGCTCAGTTGGTTAGAGCATCAGGTTGTGGCCCTGAGGGCCGTGGGTTCAAATCCCATCGCTCACCCCAATTTATAATTGTTCATTTTTAATTTTTAATTAATCTGGCCCCATCGTCTAATGGTTAGGACCTCGCCCTTTCACGGCGGTAATAGGGGTTCGAATCCCCTTGGGGTCACTAAAGCCTCGGTAATTTTATCGGGGCTTTTTTATTTTCATTTTAATAGAAAAATAGCAAGGCAGTAATAGAGGTTCTCCCAAAGGGACTCCTTTGGAGGAATCCCCTTGGGGTCACTAAAGCCTCGGTAATTTTATCGGGGCTTTTTTATTTTATTAGAAAGTAGAAGATGGTGATGATAGTGGGTTCTTCCAGAGGAATGCCTTCGGCAGAATCCCCTTGGGGTCACCAAAGCTTCAGTAGAAATATCGAAGCTTTTTTATTTTATTAGAAAGTAGAAGATGGTGATGATAGTGGGTTCTTCCAGAGGAATGCCTTCGGCAGAATCCCCTTGGGGTCACCAAAGCCTCGGTAGTTGTTATCGAGGCTTTTTTTGTAAATGATCCATTTGTTTTAATTCCTTATCAATCTTAACCCTTAATTAATACCCTGTGATATTTGCTGATTAGAATATATTTTTACACGGTTACTAAAAGTATTTACTCATAATGCAGAATACTAAACTTTGAAAAAATTTATTTTGGTTTTAATAATCGTTCTTTCACAAGCAACCATTTCCTCAGTTCTTTTTGCTCAGGAATACTTCAAACCGAATGTTGGTGATGCGTTAAGATTATCCATCAGCGGTCAGATTTATGATGCGAGAACATTAAGTATGGGTAACTCAAGTTCCGTCTTCAATGATACATATACGGCAACTCTTATAAATCCTGCTGCTCTGGGATTAGCCAGGAAATTTACGGTTAACACATCTGTTGGAGCCAATTTATACAACAATGAAGCTTTCTATCTCACTGACTCCTTGCTGAGTAAACGAACAGAGACAGTACTCAATCAATTAGGAATCGTCATTCCGCTTGTAAGTGATTCAGCATCAAATAATTTTGCGCTTTCACTTGGTTATAACAGATCGAAAGATTTCAACAGAATATTAAAATTTAATTCCTTCAACTCTGCTAATAATTCTTTAATCCAGGATCTGACCTCGATCAATAATTATATCCCCCGTGAGTTGTTGCTGAGTTATTCAGAATTTGACCCGGGCAGTAACGAATATCTTGGAGACAGAACAATTTTTAATGGTAATCTCAATCAGGAAGGTTATGTTTTGGAAGAGGGTGGTATAAATCATTGGTCAATTGGTATTGCCGGCGAACTTGCCTACAACATTTTCTTTGGTGCAAGTTTTAATTATAATGTAGGCAGCTATTTACGAGATGGAGAATTTACTGAATCCGATTCAAGAGATTCTTATGCTGATTCATTACGAACAATTGCTGACAATCCATTAACCGCAGGCTTTCAATCATTTTATATAAATGATATCAAAGATTGGGTTTTTAACGGTTATGATTTGAGAGTTGGTGTAATGTACAGGTTTTTCAACTTCATTGCTATCGGTGGTGCTGTTAAAACACCTTCAGTTATTTCGGTTACCGAGGATCATTATTTCAGAGGCAGAAGTGAATTTGCTACAGATTATTTTGAACAAATTGATACTGTAATCTCCAACAAATTTACAATCCAAACTCCGTACGAATTTTCCGTTGCAGGCGATGTTAACCTTTGGATAATTACAGGCACTGCAGAAATTACGTATATCGATTATACGCAGATGAAATTCTCAGGTGATCTCGAAGTGCCCGAGCAATCAGCATTAAATAAAAAGATTATTGATACATACACTCAAACTTTTAATGCTAAAATTGGTGCTGAATTCAGGTTGCCGTGGACAGGACTTAGCGCTCGTGCAGGAGCGATGTATATCCCTTTTCCTGTTGCTGATTCACCAACAGAATACGATAGAAAATTTTTAACCGCTGGCCTTGGTATAAGATCGGGTGAAGGTGCAATGGAATTTAATGTAGCTTACGTTTATGGATGGTGGGATCATGTTGCTGAAGATTACGGCGGTAGTGTTTCACCAATCAGGCAATCAATTATCAGTCAGAATATACTTGCGAGTTTGTCATTACGATTTTAATCATTATTAAGTCAATTTATTAGAGCCTCAGCTATTAAGTTGAGGCTTTTTTAATTAATGATTGATAATCGGAAATTGATATTATCTGAATATTTTGCTAAGTTTCAAAAAAAAATATGGAGGTATTTTTTTATGAAACCTCTTGCGAATTTCAGTTTATACATATTCTCTCTCTTTCTTCTATCAAACCAAACTTACCCGCAAGTTTTTAATCTCGAAGATTATACGCAATTCCTTCAACAGCATCAGAACATGAGCACAGAAGAATTGCTGCAAATGCATGATGCAGGATTCTTCACAGATCAGATCAACACCAATTATGAAGATGCTCTTTACTTCGATACTCTCGATGGATTTTACAATTTCACCGATTTCGAAAAATCTCTGATTGAAGATCACGGATTTATGGTAAGCGAAAGATTGAAAAGAATTTCTTTCGGGCAATCGCTTCTTGAAATATTTCATCGGGATTTTCCTGTTTTCGTTTCAACCGATGCGATACTTCACGCTTTTCATATTTCTTACGACAGAATATTAACTGATATGGAAGTTGGGTTGCTTGAAGACAGACTTATTGAATTACTTTGGAATCTGCGGAATTCAATGAACCAGCTTCATAGTAATTACAGCAGCAATCCTGAAATGATGACGATGCTAAAAGATGTGGATATTTATGTAACGGTTCCTTTGCTGCTGCTTGAGGAAAATGCTCAACCATACTATCCTGAAAATGATGCAATGATAGATTCAATCCTGGAATGGATTTACGATGAACAGGGAGGTGTTTCATCAACAATTTTCTCAACCACTTGTCGAGTAATGGATTGGAGCCAATTTAAGCCAAGAGGACATTACGTTTACAATCCTTCAACTCAAATTGATCTTGAAGGTTATTTCAGAGCAATGATGTGGCTCGGAAGAATTGAGTTGTATCTCATGGCACCTGTTTCATATCCCGTTCAGTGTCCAAACCAAAAGTTTACAGATATCCAGAGACAAGCTATTGATGCATTCCTGATTGATGAATTATTCGTTATTGCAAATGCAAACCCAATTTACGAGGAAATGGAAAACATACTTAAGTTTTTTGTCGGCGAATCGGATAATGTAACTCTGGACAATCTTGATTATTTGAAGCAAGCTATTTCACTGAATAATCCGACAGAATTACTGGATAGCTTAAAGATGGTTGAGTTCCAGGATACATTGAGCAATCAGGCTTTTGCATATCAGCTAATTCTTTCCCAAATACTTTTTAGTAATCCTATGAGTCCTGACACAATTGTACCGGCTTCTGCTTTTATGATATTCGGACAAAGATTTGTTATAGATTCATATGTAACAGGAACAGTTGTATATGATAGGATTAAATATTTCGGTGAAAAAATCTGCAGACTTTATCCTTCAACACTCGATGTACTGTTCTCTCTTGGTAACAGCGCATCAGCTCAGCTATTAATTGATGAATTAAATGAATATCATTACTCAACAAATCTTGCAGCTCTTAGATATCTGATTGATCATTACGATCCTGCGTTCTGGGGAAGCTCGATTTACAATTACTGGCTCAACTCTATCAGAAAGCTAAATCCTCCGGAAGATCGAAACGGCTTGCCAACTTTTATGAAGACAGCAGCATTCTGGCAGCAGAAGATGAATACACAACTATCATCCTGGACAGAATTAAGACACGATAATCTTTTATATGCAAAACAATCATATACTGGTGGTTCTGTATGTTCTTACCCTTACAGCTTTGTTGAGCCGTTTCCAGAATTTTATTCAGCATTGAATGAATATTCAACTGAAGCGCTCAACTATTTCACGAGTCTTAATTTCCCCAATCCTGCAATAAAAAACAAAATCATCTATTACTTTGGAAGATGTAAAGGAATAACAGATACACTCCAGACAATTTGTGAAAAGGAACTTGCTGGCATTCCTTTTACCAGTGCTGAACAAGCATTTTTAGCAGGAATGATTTATGAAACCGGACAAAGCGGAGTTTCAATGGATGGCTGGTACCCAAATCTTTTTTATGATGATATTTTTCGTGGAGACTGGGGTTATGAAGGGCTGATGGAAAGTGATCATATTGTTGCTGATATTCATACAACTCCAACCTATTGTGGTGGTGGTTATCTTGGTGCAATAACTCACGTTGGAACAGGCGCTGTTAACCTCGGAGTTTTTATAACTGAAAATCATCTGGGAGAATCAACAGCTTTTGTTGGACCTGTGATGAGTTATTATGAATACAGAACAACTGACTTTTTAAGATTAACAGATGAAGAATGGGAGAACACTTATCTCCAATCTGCATTAAGACCTGAATGGGTCAACATATATCTCGCTGATAGTCTCGGAGAAACAAGAGGAAGCGGACCATCGTTGATAACTTCTGTTGAGCAGGATATAAATCCGGTAATTCCTCAGTCGCAAATATTGCTGAACAATTATCCGAACCCATTTAATCCATATACGATAATTTCTTTTTCAATTCCGTATGATTTAACAAACTCATTTGTTGAATTGAAAATATTTGATATCAATGGCAGTCTTGTTAAAACTCTGGTAAGTGAAAATCTTCCCGCGGGAAATTATTTAACCAAATGGGAAGGGGATAATACCGGTGGAAATAAAGTGAGCAGCGGAATTTATATTTACTCGATCCGAGTTGGTGACAGGGCATTAAATAAGAAGATGACGCTGTTGAAATAAAAAGATTTTTAATTAAGTTTTTCATACATAAGGGGAAGAATAATGAAAAGTAGAAAGCTGATTATGGCAGTCTTTTCAATACTAATTCTTGAGGTCAATGAACATTTTGCTCAAGAAATAAATGGGATTCCAATAGGCCCTATCCCAAAATTAAAAAATACCAAAAACATTAGTTCAGAAAATTCTACATTTAATTCTGCTTCAATTGCATTTGGATATTCATCACAGCAAGAAGCAAGTTTATCCATGCCAATTCCTTCGGGTAATCCTTTTACTATTCTTTCACCTCATACATTTACCGGATTTGCTTCGTCTATGTGTCTTGGGGGAGATGGCAAATATTATTTAATTGAAAGTTATTTCATGCCGCCAATTCCAGATCCTTCATTATATGAATTTGATCCGTTAAATGGTGCGATTACTCTCATAGGATCGATATCAGGATTAGGTACTTCACCTCCAAGTGGTATAGCTTATAATCCATCTGATGGTGGCTATTATATATGTACTCACGATGCATTATATAATTTAAATTTGAATTCAAGAGTAGCAACCTTTATTGGCAGTTTCGATTTAACAGATGGTTTAATGGATGATTTATGCTTTGATGAAAATGGTACTTGTTATGCTATTGCAATAGGTTCTGCACAAGCATTTACAATTAATATTACAACTGGAGTTGCAACACTTCTTGGTTCACTCGGATATTATGCCATTTATGGACACGGTATGAGTTATGACTTTGAGACAAATACTATCTATATAAGTGCATATAATCATACCCCCCAGACCAGGCCAACTAAGAACGATGGATCCATTAACTGGTAACACTACGCTTATAACAGATTGGGGATGGGAACAAATTGCACCATTTGCTGTAAATACATACTATGGCCCACCATGCCCTGTAGGGGTACCTTTTAATCCCATTCCTTCAGATGGAACAACTGGTGTTAGTATAAGTGAAAATTTTTTAAACTGGACAAATGGAAACAACACAGAAAGTGTAGAAGTATGGTTTGGTACATCAGGAAATGTAATCAAGGTTTATGATGGACCTGCAATTTCTAGCCTGGTACTAGATACATTGATTTATTCAACTACATACAATTGGAGAGTTATTTGTAAAAATGATACTTGTAGTTCTACTGGTCCATATTGGTATTTTCTGACTGAGTCTGATTCTACAGTAATATTCTATGAACCGTTTAATGATTTAAATTGTTGGACACCAATTGGTCCTCAAGGATTTGATAATTGGTATATTAGCTATACGAACAACTCTGGTGGATCACCAGTATCAGAGGTTAAGTTGGAAGGTAGATACTTTAATCCTTTCAATGGTCTCAGTCAGTTGCTCTCGTGTCCTATTGTTGATGATTCTTATCACTATATTGTCAAACTTAGGCATATGCTTGACGTTTATGCTGGTTCCACTTGGCAGTACATTGGAGTTGCAGTTTCATATGATGGGGGAATCACAAAAGAGATTATTTGGCAAAGTCCAATTTCAGGAGACATGGGACCTGAAGAAATAGAAACAGAATTTTATCCATCATCAAGCACATTTCAAATGATTCTTTATTTTAACGGCTATACAATTCAATTAAATAATTGGTTTGTCGATGACCTCATACTGATCGATGATTGTATGGAGTGTTTCCCACCTGCTACTCCAACTTGGCTTCATGCTACTCGCTACTATAATCCGCTGAGAGTTCTTTTATATTGGAATGATAATTCCTGGAATGAAGAAGGATTTAAAATATTTAGAAAGAGAGGATTTCCTGAGGATTCACCTCAATATGAATTAATCGGTTTGGTTGTAGAAAATCAACATAATTTCACTGATCCAAATGTATTTATGGATTCAACATATACATACAGAGCACTTGCATATAATCAATGGGGTGAATCCGATTCAAGCAATACAACGACCATTACAATGATTCCAATCCCAGTCGAATTAATTTCATTTACAGCAAAAGTGGTGAAGAATAAAGTGATCCTGAATTGGTCAACTGCAACAGAACTAAATAACTTAGGTTTCGAAATAGAAAGAAAGACTACCGGTGAATTTTATACAATAGGGTTTACAGAAGGTCAAGGATCAACCACAGAAATTCATAACTACTCATTCACAGATTATTATCCTGAAAGAGGAAACAATTATTACCGATTGAAGCAAATCGATTATAATGGAAATTTCAACTATTCAGAGGAGATTGAACTGAATTTTGACATTCCGGAATTCTTCTCACTAGAACAAAATTATCCAAATCCATTTAACCCAAGCACAGTGATCATTTATCAGATGCCAGTAAGCAGTGATGTAACACTAAAAGTATTTGATGTTTTGGGAAATGAAGTTGCAACACTTGTTAATGAATATAAACCCGCTGGTACTCACGAAGTAGAATTTAACACATCATCCATCAACCAAATTCCATCTTCCGGAGTTTATTTCTATCAGGTAAAAGCCGGAGAATTTGTTAGCACGAAGAAGATGATCCTCCTTCGTTAACACTTCGGCGGACAGGTACTTCTGAAATAATTATTAATTTTTAATCAACTTTCCAGCCCCGAATCCGGCAGCTGCCGGACGGGGCTTTTTATTTCCTCTTCAAACTTAACATACACTTAACCCTAACTTAACAATTCCTTAACATTAGTTTTATAATTTTATTTAATAAAAAGTAAAAAATTATTCAGAAAGGAGTGGAAATGTTTAAACAAAGGTACATTCAGATATTCATTGTAGCGATTGTTATTGGACCGTTAATTTTTATCGGCTGCAAGAAAAAAGAAGCTGGTAAGGAAAAAACAGTAATTTCTATAAAAGGTTCAGATACAATGGTTAACCTTGCTCAAAAATGGGCTGAGATCTACATGCAGAAAAATCCAAACGTTTCGATTCAGGTAACCGGAGGTGGTTCAGGAACCGGTGTTGCATCATTATTAAACGGAACAACTGATCTTGCCAACTCTTCAAGAGAATTAAAAGACAGTGAACTGGAAAAAGCAAAAGAAAAAGGAATTACACCTGTAGTTTACAATGTTGCGCTCGATGGAATTGCAGTTATTGTTCATCCTGAAAACAAAATTGACAATCTCACTGTACAACAGGTAAGCGATATTTTTGCCGGAAAAATTTCTAACTGGAAACAGCTTGGTGGTTCAGACATGCCGATAACTTTATATGGAAGGGAAAACAGCAGTGGTACTTACGAATTTTTCAAAGATCATGTATTAGGTAAAGATGCTACAGGAAAACAGGTAGATTACTCACCGGCAACCCAGGTTCTGCAGGGAACAGCAGCACTTGGTGAAGCTGTTGCAAGAGACGTTAAGGGAATTGGTTATGGCGGTGTAGGATACTTTGCTCAGAGAAAAGATGTAAAAATTCTTCATATCAAAAAAGATGATAATGCTGTTGCAATATCACCTGCTGAAAATGGTCTGGTAAACTATGAAGCTATCTGGAATGGTGATTATTCAATTTCGCGTTACCTTTATTGCTTTACGAATGGTGAAGCACAGGGTGAATTGAAAAACTTTATGGATTTTATTCTTTCACCCGAAGGACAAAAATTAGTTGAGTCAATGGAATATATTCCATTACCGCCAAAAGGCTGAGCTTTAATTAAAGCTTCCTGAAAGAGAGAGCAGGAAGCTTTTCTTATTTATACTAAACTGGTCGAATTAAAGAGAGAGGACAAAATGAAAGTTGTTTCATTTATTTTTTTATTTATTGTTTTTGCATTTATTCATGTTTCCGCACAATCTGAATCAAATGGAAAATTTTCAGGGCTTATGTTCGGAGATTATTTTTATAATATCCTTCGGGATTCTACGATCGATAACATTAACTACAAAGCATTATCTGGTCGAAAAGATCTGAACGGTTTTCAGTTCAGGAGAATTTATTTTACTTACGATTATACTATTTCTGATCAATTCAGTACGAGGTTCAGACTAGAATCTCAAACACAGGTAGGTGTCAACAACACCATATTCCTTGTATTTGTAAAAGATGCATTCCTCAAATGGAAAGATATTTTCGAAGGTAGCAGTCTTATTTTCGGAATCCAACCCCCTCCAAGTTTTGATGTAGCAGAAGGTTATTGGGGATATAGATCATTGGAAAGAACAATTATGGATTTGCGGGGAATTGTTAGTTCCAGAGATTTTGGGGCTGCTTTAAAAGGTAGACTCAACAGTTCAGGTACTATAAACTATTGGTTAATGTATGGTAATGGTGCAATACTAGATTCGGAAACAGACAAATATAAAAGAGCATATGCGCATCTTGAATTCAAACCCACTGAAAATATTGATATTACAGTATATGGAGATTATAGATTCAAAGCCGATAAAACATTCAGTTCATTACCTGATGAAAATTTTAATAATGATGCACTCACAACAGACGTTTTTATAGGTTACAGAGATCCTAAAATCTTCTCAGTTGGAGTTGAATCATTTTTGCAGAATACTTCGAATGATGTTATTCAAACTGAGAATACTGATTACAAAGTATCAAATCGTAATGCGCTTGGAATTTCAGCTTTTGGCTGGTACCGAATTTCAGAATTACTTGCCGGAGTAGGAAGGTATGATTATTTCGATCCTAACATTTCAAGTGACTTCAAGGGAGATTCAAGAAATTATTTTATTTTAGGTTTGAGTTTTATTTTACATGAAAAAGTGTCAATTACACCGAACATACTGCTCGAAACTTATGAGCAGCCTGTAAACGGTGTAGAGATTGATCCTTCGCTGACTGGAAGAATCACTTTTAATTATGAATTCTTATAAAAGATTTTGATTCCTTCTCATATATGGAAGAAAAAGAATTTTTTCAAAAAGCTGCGGATTCTAAGTACGCAAAGAAGATTGGTAAGCACACCAGATTAAAAGAATCTTTAATTAAATTCTTTTTTGCTGTTAATGGAACAATGGCTTTAATCTTCATCGTACTGATTTTTGTTTTTTTATTTAAAGAAGGATTTAAAGCATTAGATCATATTGGTCTTCTTGATTTTCTTTATCTGGACAGACCTGATGCTTCCGGAAATATTGAAAGAGTTTTTCAATGGTATCCGACTTCTGAAGAGCCAAGATATTCCTTGATACCATTGTTAATCGGTACTTTCCTCACTGCGTTCCCCGCAACAATAATTTCTACTTTACTCGGAGTTGGTGCAGGTATTTATTTGTCTGAAGTTGCCAATCCAAAATTCAAAGAATTTCTAAAGCCAATGATTGAATTGTTTGCTGGAATACCTACAGTAGTACTCGGATTTATTATGCTTGTTGTAGGAGCGAGCTTCTTCAATGATTTGCTAAATCCTGCAAACAGACTTAATGCTTTTGTCGCATCAATTGGATTATCTTTTGTAATTATTCCGATTATTGCATCTCTAACTGAAGATGCACTTCATTCAATTCCAAATGATTTGAGAATGGCTTCTTATGGATTAGGTGCAACCAAATGGCAAACGATTAGCAAAGTTATTCTTCCGGCAGCATTCAGCGGAGTTTCTGCCAGTATTCTACTCGGATTCGGAAGAGCGATCGGTGAAACAATGATTGTATTGATGTGTGCGGGTAATGCAGCGAATCTTACATCTAATATTTTCTTAAGTGTAAGAACAATGACGGCAACTATCGCCGCTGAAATGGGTGAGGTATCTCAAGGTTCTGATCATTATTACTCTTTATTCTTTATTGGAATAGTTTTGTTTACTATTACTTTCTTTCTCAATCTTATCGCTGAGATCATTATCAATAAGATGAGAAAGAAAAATACTTTTTAAGAAAGCTTTTATGGAACTGAAGAAAAGAAAAATAGATTTTGCCGGATTTTTATCACTTGGAATTGTGAGACTTACTTTCTTTTTTCTTGTTTTAATTCTCATTCTTCTGCTTGGTAAAATATTTATTGAGGGAATCAATGTAATATCACTCGAATTTCTGTTTGATGAGCCCAGAAATAATATGACTGAAGGCGGAATAGGACCAGCGATTTTTGGGACGGTTGCAGTTACACTTTTAATGGTACTTTTTGCTGTCCCGTTGGGTGTCTTTTCAGCCATTTATCTCAATGAGTATGCTAAGGATACTTTTTTTTCCCGGATAATTAGAACATCCATAAATAATCTTGCAGGTGTTCCATCAATCGTATTCGGTCTTTTTGGACTTGGATTTTTTATTCTATTTATTGGAAAAAATCTGGATGATGTGCTACAGACTGGATTGCTATTTGGGCAGCCAGCATTGCTTTGGGCCTCTGCAACTTTAGCAGTGCTTGTTCTGCCAATTGTAATTGTTTCAACTCTTGAAGCGCTTAATTCAGTTCCCAAATCCCACAGGGATGCGTCGTACGGACTTGGCGCAACTAAGTGGCAGACAATTAAAAATGTTGTGCTGCCTCAAGCAAGACCGGGAATATTAACCGGAACCATTTTAGCAATCAGCCGTGGGGCAGGAGAAACTGCACCAATATTATTTTTAGGTGCTGCATTCTTCTTACCGAATTTACCTGTTGCTGATCTTTGTATTGGTGATTATTGTATTCCTATGATTAACCCGACAGAACAATTTATGTATCTTGCTTATCACATTTTTATAATGGCAACACAATCAGCCAATCCTACAAAAACTTTACCGATTCAATACGGCTCAACGCTGGTGTTAATAGTTCTGACATTTTTATTAAATATTACAGCAATAATTTTCAGATATCGGTTCAGAAAATTATTAGGAAGATTATAATCTTAATTCTATGAAAGAAACTAAAATAGTCGTCAAAGATTTAAACCTGTTTTATGGTGAAAAACAGGCACTCAAAAATATTACTATGAACATTCCATCGAAACGTGTTACTGCTTTTATCGGTCCCTCCGGCTGTGGTAAATCAACTTTCCTGAGAGTAATTAATAGAATGAATGATCTTATTGATCACGTTAAAATTGAAGGCGAAGTATATATTGATGGTGTGAATATTTACGACAAATCATTGGATATAGTAAATCTTAGAAAAAATGTGGGAATGGTTTTTCAGAAATCAAACCTCTTTCCCAAAACTGTTTTCGAGAATATTGTTTATGGTCCAAGAATAAACGGTATAAAAGACAAAAAAGCACTGGACGAAATAGTTGAACGCACCCTTAATCAAGCAGCAATCTGGGATGAAGTAAAAGATAGATTGAATGAGAATGCGTTAAGTTTATCCGGTGGACAGCAGCAAAGGCTTTGCATCGCTCGTGCTCTTGCAGTTGAACCCGAAATAATTCTAATGGATGAACCCGCCAGTGCGCTTGATCCGATCTCAACAGCAAAAATAGAGGAACTTATTCACGACTTGAAAAAGCAGTATACAATTGTTATCGTTACACATAATATGCAGCAGGCAGCGAGAGTAAGCGATCAGACCGCGTTCTTTTACCTCGGTGAATTAATTGAAGTTGACCGGACAACAACAATTTTTACTAATCCCTCAAAGAAACAAACTGAGGATTATGTAACCGGCAGATTTGGTTAATTAATTTCAAATTTAATTATTAAGGAGAAGTGATGGAGAGATTATTAGACGAGCACATTGAGAAACTAAAGTCGAGAGTTATTAAAATGTGCAGTCTCGTGGATGAACAGGTACAATCTGCAATAAAAGCAGTTGAGGAAGAGAATATCGAGTTAGCGAAACAGGTAATTGAAAAGGATACTAAAGTAGACAAATATGATACTAAAATAGATAAGATCTGTCAGAAAATTTTTGCGCTCACTCAACCGGTTGCTCTTGATTTAAGATTAATAATGTCTTCTCTTACAATCAACAATAATCTTGAACGGATAGGTGATATCTCCGTTAATATTGCAGAATACCTGACTATGATTGAGAAGAAGCCAGCATTCTTCAATCAAACTAGACTCGAACCAATGTTCAAGATAGCCAAGCAAATGCTCAAGGATGCAATTGATTCATACATACAGGGTAATGAAAATCTTGCTAAATCAGTTATCACATCAGATGATGCACTCGATAAACTTAATGTGGAGAACCATAAAATCCTTGTTGATATTATGAAGCAGGATAAAAATAATATTGATAGCGCGGTTGTGCTGCTCGTCATGTCAAGACAGCTTGAAAGATTAGGGGATCATTGCACCAATATTGCTGAAGATGTCTTTTTCATTGTTGAAGCACATATAGTAAAGCACAAGTATGAGAAATATTTATTCAGTGATGATAAAGATGAAAACGATGACTGATCATTTATTAAAAACTTGTTCAATATAATTCCATCTGTTTTTACCTTATCGATTTAAGTCTCCGAAACTATGAATGGTTGATGAAATGAAATGGTTGTACGTTTTTCTTTTGATCTTTTTATTTCAAATAGGATGCAGTTTCAAACCAGTTGAAGTTGCCCGCATAACCATCAAAGGTTCTGATTCAATGCTACCGCTAACGGAGATGCTTGCAGAAGAATATATGAAGCAGAATCCCGAGATATCAATTTATGTTTATGGCGGCGGTTCTGCGGAAGGAATCAAAGCTTTAATCAGAAATGAAATTGATATTTGCACGACATCAAGAAATCTTGAACCTCAGGAAACTAAAGCTCTCGCTGAATATTATGGGTCAGTCGGCTTATTTTATCTGATTGCCAAAGATGCACTGTGTATATATATCAACAAATCTAACCCGGTAAAAGAATATTCAATTGAACAAATCAGACAAATATTTGAATGTAAAGTAATAAACTGGAATGAACTCGGTTGGCAAAACACAGTAATTATTCCAGTGATCCGAAATCTTAATTCCGGAACACATCTTTATTTCAAAGAGCACGTTTTGGAAGGAGCCGAATACTGCAATTCTGCTATTGTAAAATCTACCACAAACGATGTGATCCAATTTATTGAACAAAATGACAATGCAATTGGGTATGGAAGTATTGGTTACACGGGAGATTTCAGTTACGCCAGTATAAATGGGATCGAACCCTCAGAAAAGAATGCGCAGAACGACACATATCCTATTACCCGTTACCTTCATTTTTTTACCACACAAATTCCAAAAGGTTCGGTTAAAAATTTTGTTGATTGGGTCTTGTCGCCTGAAGGACAACGAATTGTTAAGCAAGCAGGTTATATACCATTATGGGATCTAACATATTAATTATTCTTATTCACCCCGTTTCTTTTTCTTAACAAAAACTTAATCAATTCTTAACTATTTCTTTATCTACAGTTAATACCAATTATTTAGTTTTGTGTAAAAATATTGGTAAGACTTGTAATGACATTTAAAGAAATATTCCACATAAATAATCTTTTTAGTAAGATCAAACTCGATCATTCCGATTCACACCAGAATCTGTTAAACCATTCTGAATACGATGATGTGGATAAAAGAAAAGATGAAAAGTATCCGGAGAATGAGTGGAACCAGGAGTATGAATTGATTTATTTATCATACGTTATTGAAAAATAAATAAGAGTATGATCTGAAATCAAGCTATCATTGCAGCGTTAATTAATTTTAGCTGTTCATTTTTCGAATTGGTTATGCGCTCAGGTTTCAACTGTTCAGGATAAGCCAGCTTTTGTATGTCAATCTTCATTTTACTTTTACTTATTGTAAGGTAATTAATATGAAGATAATCTTTGTTGTTTTTTATCGATGCACCAGCATTTAAAAATCTTATCTCTTTGCGATAATATTCCTTTGATTCGTGAACATGTCCATGCAGTACGATATCCACTCCAAATTCATTAAATAACTTTAACAGTCTTTTCTTACCTCGTAATTTCATTGTCTGCTTTTCAATGCCGGCCCATATTGTTCCGAATGTACTTTTAGCATCACTTTTTAATTTATTAAAATGATGATGGGTAATTAATATTTTGTGACTCAAATCGTTGCTATTTTTCCGCAGAATCTCGTATAGTTCTCCGAACTGAGTAGGATCCACAACACCATTAGAACCAAATGGATTTGTTATTCTTGAATAAGGGGCAACTGAGTTTACCCCGATGATTAATGTATCATTTAACTTTTTTAAGAAAGGGAAGAATTTTTTTGGAGATATATAG
The DNA here is from genome assembly GCA_016716565.1 of bacterium. Classification (NCBI taxonomy): domain Bacteria; species bacterium. The sequence continues at coordinate 499,119 of JADJWC010000004.1, read as the reverse complement.
TTACAATTGCTAAAAGCTTCCGGGAAGTAGCTCAGGAATGTATCCATTCTCTCATTATAATTTGTTGAATTACATTTCTCGGGAAAAATAAAAATGTCCTCTGCTTTCTGAACGCCTCCGAAAATGTCATGATTACCTGCAATTATTGAAAGCTTATTGCCATCCATAAAATTATATTTAATTAACAGACGTCTGAATCTTTCCAGATCCTTTTCAGAAGCGTTATCTGTTATGTCACCGGTAATTATTAAATGATCCACCTTGCTTTCAGAAATTTCTTTTAAGAGAAAGTTAGCGCGTTTAAAAGTAGAATCGTTATAAAAACTGTTTAGATGTAGATCTGATATGTGAGCTATTAACAAGAAGATACTTTAGATTGTTTTTGATAACCAAAGCTACAATTGAACTGTTAACAAAATATTAAGAAATGCTTAAGTAATTATTATTAAATATTTGACGGAAAAGTATCTTTCCAAAGTAAATTGACCTCACTCTAATCTCTCTCCTAAAAGGAGAGAGACTTATTATCAATAAAACGATAAGTGATTATGTTCTGACGTAATAAATATATCACGTAACAATAAAATAAATAATCCCTTCTCTTCTTAAGAGAAGGGTAGGGATGAGTTCAATTATTGTTTAATAAATTTAGAATTTATCAAATATTCAGATTGAATATTACAATAAAATCCTTCTCAACAAGACAGTAACCACCTAATTTTCCGTTTCAGCCTGCAGCGAACCTTTAGACTTCTTGAAGGTGCGAAACGCAAATAACGTTTGCATAAAGTAATGTTTCGGAAAGTAAGTTTTCAATCCATATTCATCCGGCTTCGTTTCAGGTAGAAATGCTGTGCCGAAAATCCAATCCCAGATTGCAAGCTTTGTGGCAAAGTTTCTGTTTCTTCCTTTGCCGGTTGAGTGATGCCAGCGATGCATTTCAGGACCATTAATAAATTTTTGAAGTTTTCCGGTACGCACATTAAGGTTTGAATGGATGTACATTCCCCAAACTGCGCTAATCACTCCTTTATATGCAATGACTTCAGGTGGAGAACCAAGTAATACAATCGGAAGAAATTCAATTGTCTGGTTGATTAAAATCTCCAAGCCGTGTGATCTCGAACCGGAAAGCCAATCAACTTTTTTGGGTGAGTGATGCGCCTCGTGAATTCTCCAAAGATATTTATTCTTGTGCTGCCAGCGATGCATCCAGTAAATGTAAAGATCGTGAGTTACCAGGAAAAAGATAAGTTGAATCCATATTGGAACATCTCTGAATAACTGCAATCTTGAAAGACCGGTTGATTGATCGATAAAATTAATGATGTAGGTGAAAATCAAAATTCCAAGAATGTAACTCTGGGCAATTGTGTATAATGCAAGATCGTCGAAGAAACCTTCACGTAAAACCTTCTGACCTTTAGTATAGGGCCAGATTCTTTCTGCAAGAATAAAAAGTACAGCAGCACCAACAATTATAAGAGTTGAATATAGCTCAGCATTAGACATATTGGAAAAATAGTTCTGAATCCAGTGAGCGATATCAGCAAATATTGTAGCCATGATCTTTTTTAGTCGAAATTATTTTACTCTTCTTAACTTTGTTCTTGCACTCATTTCACTCGGATAAACCCGCTTTATTCCGTCACCTAAAGCAATTTCAATATCACGAATGTTTCTTACGAGCCGGTGAAATCCGTCAACTTCTACAGATGCAGCCTGATCGCTGCCCCACATTGCCCGGTCAAGAGTAATGTGTCTTTCGACAAAGTTAGCACCGAGTGAAACAGCAGCCCAGGTAGGAGCTAACCCGGTTTCGTGTCCTGAATATCCAATCGGAATTTCAGGATATTTATTTCGCAATGTTGTAATCATCTTTAAATTCAGTTCTTCATTCGGACAGGGATAGGAAGATGTTGAATGTGCAATAAGAATATTTTTCCTTCGAATAAATTCTCAGCAACTTCAATTTCTTCCAAAGTTGACATACCCGTTGAAACAATCGTTGCTTTATTCAATTTTTTATGTTTCAGCAGAAGATTTATATCCGTAAGTGAAGCAGATGCAGTTTTGTAAATAGGTACATCAAATTGTTCAATAAAATCTACTGCTGCTTCATCCCAGCAGGAAGCGAACCAAAAAATATTTTTCTCTTTGCAGAACTTATCAATTTCTGCATAATCGTCCTTTGTAAATTCAACTTTGTATCTGTAATCGATGTAAGTCATTCTGCCCCAGGGAGTATCTCTTTCAATACTCCATTGGTCTTTTGGAACGCAGATTTCAGGAGTTCTTTTCTGAAATTTGACTGCATCACATCCTGCAGCTTTTGCACCATCGATTAATTTTTTTGCAATTTCTAATGAACCATTGTGATTGATTCCGATTTCTGCAACAATAAAAACCGGATTTCCATCACCAATATTTATCCTTCCAGCTTTGATTGATCTCATATTCAAATTCTCATTTAAAGAATAATATTATTATTTCGTTTTGAAAGCTATAATTAATTCGGCGACTTCTCTGAAAGCACCGTTACCGCCTTTATTTTCGCAAACATAATCTGCAATTTCTTTAATGAAACTCATACCATCTGAAGGAGTGGCTTTGAATCCTGCAAGTTTCATTACTTCAAAATCATTTGAATCATCTCCCACATAAGCAATTTCATTCGAGGTTAATTTGTGCTTTTTCATAATTTCAGAAAAGACTTCCTCTTTTTTCTTCACGCCAAGATAATATTCATTCATTTTTAACTTTTCAGCCCGCGCTTTTACAGAACCTGATTCTTCACCGGTTACAATTATGGTTTCAACGCCAGCATATTTTCTTAGTCTTTCAACACCCATTCCATCTCTGATTGAAAATCTTTTAAGCTCTTCGCCTTTGGCGGAAAAGTAAACACCTGTATCAGTAAGAACACCATCATTATCAGTCAGAACGATTTTAATCTTTTCGAGTTTCTCTTTTAGATGAAGATTTTTTTGCTTGAGTTGATTATCGATTACCATGCTGTCCAGCCTCCGTCAACTATGAGATTAGCACCCGTCATATAACTTGAAGCATCACTCGCAAGAAAAACTAAAGCCCCCTTGTAATCAGTAGGGTGAGCCATTCTTCCGAGTGGTGTTTTAGTTGAATAATTCTTCACGAAAAACTCTTCCTGTCCATCTTTTACACCGCCGGGAGAAAGAGTATTTACTCTAACACCTTTGTTTCCCCAATATGCTGCAAGAAATCTTGTGAAAGAAATTACGGCACCTTTTGTAACTGGATAAGCAGCAGATTTATAAAATGTCTGTTCACCTTTTTCATTTTTATAGATTGATTGATCAGGTGCAACAATTCCATAAGTCGATGCGACATTTATTATGCTTCCGTAACCTTTGTTTGCCATTTCAGTTCCGAGAACCTGCGAGCAAAGGAACATTCCGGTTACATTTACTTCAAGTGACTTTCTGAACATTTCAACAGGATAGTTTTCAAATTTTGATTCTTCCAACGCTGCAAGCGGATCTTCAAACTTATCATTTATGGCAGCATTGTTAACAAGAATATCAATCTTACCATAATTACTGAGAATTTTGTTTCTGAGTTCTTTAACAGATTTTTTATTGGTGATGTCGGCAGAAATGCCTAACGACAAGACCGAAAGAGAAGAAGCAAAATCAGCGCATTCGGTTTCATTCAAATCACATACTACAACACTTGCACCTGCATCTGCGAGTGCATGACAATGATGTTTTCCGATTAACCCGAGAGCACCGGTTACAACAGCAACTTTTCTTTTAGGGAAAATAATTCCGATAATTTCTTTTCGACAGTCACTTTATTTCTTCTTTGGTTTAGTGTTAAAGTTTGAAACTTTTCTGAATACAGGTTCTACCGGTTCACCTTTCAGATATCCTTTTACATTTTTCTCATCGACGGCTTTTTTCAAGATTGGCAGAACTTCGCGATAAACTTTTAAAGTATATTCAACATCATGATCTGAATGAGAGAAGCTCATGTTATGAAAACCTCCCCAGAGAATTCCGCGTTTAATCATCTCCTGCTGAACAAGTGATTTCATTTCCAACGGATTGCCAGCAGAAGCATCAAAAGTAATAAGTGAACGGCATTCAAATCCGATACATTTTGTATAAGGCATATTTAATTGTTCTGCTACTGAGTTGTAGCCATCTTTCAGCTTCGTTCCTTGCTTTGCAAGATATGCGGGGACATTCTTTTCCTTTAATTCAGTAATTGTAGCTTTGACTGCTGCTAAAGATAAAGCTTCTCCGCCAAATGTTGTAAAAAAGAAAACATCCTTTTCGAGCACACTCATTACATCTTTTCTTCCAGCCAAAATTCCGATAGGCATTCCATTAGCTACTGCTTTTGAGAAACAAGCAAGATCAGCTTTAACGCCGAAGTATTCCTGTGCACCACCAATTGCAATTCTGAATCCTGTCCACATTTCATCAAATATTAAAAGTGTACCATTCCTATCACAGACATCGCGTAATTTATGCAGAAAATTATCTTTCGGAGCTTCAAACACAAACGGTTCAAGAATTACAGCGGCGGTATCTTCATCAATAGAATCGATTACAGATTGAATGTCGTTGTAATTAAATGTGAAAGTCAAATTCTGAATTACATTAGGGATTCCAGCATTTCTATCTGTAACTGAGATATACCAATCGTGCCAGCCATGATAACCACAGCATAAAACTTTATTTCTTTTTGTGAAAGCTCTTGAAACCCGGATTGCAGCTGAAGTAATATCAGCACCGGACTTACTGTACCTGATTGACTCAGCATTTGGAATTATTTTATTCAACATCTCAGCAACTTCAACCTCCAGCGGATGCATCAATGAAAAAGTAATTCCGTCTTCCAGTTGTTTCTTTATGGCTTCATCAATTTTGTCATAAGCATAACCAAGTGAGAGTGGACCGATACCCATATTAAAATCCAGATATTCATTTCCGTCAACGTCCCAAACATGTGAACCTTTTCCTCTGACTAAATATTTTGGAGCAACTCCTTTTACATTTTGCTGCGGACCTTTTGCGAGTGTCTGGGTTGTGCAAGGAATTAAGTTTAATGCTTTCTGATAAATCTCGTCTGATTTTTTTATTGATGGATAGTCTTTATTGAAATCAACTTTATTTGGCATAGCTTAATTAGTAGTTGTGTTTATAATATAACGCTAAATATTTTTTGTTTGTTCCGGAGAAATTGTTTTCAGTTCATTGAGATGATTTCTGTACCAATTAACTCCGGCATAAACTTCATTTATTTTTTTTATTTCAGGTTTTTCTTCGAGCAGATTAAGAATATCATTTAATCCGAATCTTTTATTTGTTGGATATAGTTCCTCGTAAACTCTTCTTATAAACTCATAGTCTTCCTTGTAATCGATAGTAAACCTGTGAGTCATTGAATAATCTTTTCTGGTTTCCCACTCAACATTTCCTATTCTGAATTTATCTGGGTTTTCCCAAATGTAGGGTGTTGAGTGTTCACGTTCAAAATCTTTTTTTGCATTGATCCAAGCGCTCTCGAGCGTTTTAAAACTCATCACCTCAACATCATTTCCGTCCGGATAGGTTGGAGGATGCAGGTTACTCACAAAGTCAAATTTTTCTCTGTTGTTAATATAATACAGGATGACTTTATCAATAATTTCCGGATCAATTAATGGACAGTCTGAAGGTATTTTGAGGACGACATCAGCATTGAATTTTTTTGCTGCTTGATAATGGCGATCAAGCAGATCAAGTGGATGACCACGAAATACATTAATTCCATTTTGCTGACACAGATTGAAGAGTTGATTATCAGATTGGTCGTTTGTAACTGCAATAACAATTTCTCCTGCATATTTTGAAAGCTTCACACGTTCGTGCATTCTTAATATTAAAGGCTTGTCAGCTAGTGGAAGAAGCACTTTTCCAGGCAAACGTGTCGATCCCATACGAGCTTGAATTACTGAAACAATTTTAAGTGATGTATTCAATTTGGAAAGGTCAGTGCCCGGTATTTGTTCGAGCTACTTTGCGTTTAAGAAGATACTTTAAATTATTCCGGAGATCAGAATAATATTTATCTTTTTCTCTTCCCCTTACAACGGAGCGGGATGATGTTAACAATTCGTTAGCTACTTCTGCGATATTTTTTGCCGAAGTACCGCCATTTTGAATCGGTACTAATTTTTTTAGCTCTTCATTATCAATTGCACAATGAACTTCTTTACCGAGAACAAATGCCGGGAAAATAGTACTTGAATATTTAGTAATGAAGACATCACAATTTGCCAGCAATGGATCAATGCTTACACCGTGATAAACCAATGCTTCCGGTGCATATTTCTTTATTTCATCAATTCTCTTTTTTACTTTTTCATTCGGATGGAGTTTAAATATTAGTTTCCGACCATTAGCAATTTTAAGCGCATAATTAATCAGTTTTTTTCGATTCTCATATTTTAAAGTTTCTCTGATATCCGAAGTAGCAACTAAGACAAAATTCTTGTATTCAAATTTAAGATCTCTCATTTCATCAAAATTATCAAAGTTGGGGATGCCTGTAACCCTGATTTTGCTTGGATTAATTCCTCTTTCAATAAATTGATTTCTGAATCCTTCCGATGCAACACAAAAGTAATCATACTGGTGCGACAAGCCGGTCATCGATGTGCTCGCACACCAGCGAGGTAAATGCAAAAATCTGGTAACGTGATATCTCCAGTCAGGGGGATCGGTCATTCCTTCCTGAATGAGGATAGTCTTAAATTTTTTAATATTCCTGGGAACTGTAATATCCTGAGAAGTAATTACCAGATCATAGTCATCATTCTTGCCACGATAATCTATTTTTAATTTATTCTCTGAGAGGTAATTAAGTGTGTTACGCTTGAATACTCCACCCAAAATTGTAAATTCGATTAATTTTAATCTGTTCAATAATCCTAAAAAACCGGTATCAAAAAATGGTGTGAAGTAAGCATCATGTTCAGGGAGTTCGAGTGAAATTTTGTGCATCTGTGTGGTTTGATTCATCGAACCACATATGTATAAAATTTTTTTCTTGTTCATTTTACAATATTAAAAATAACCACCTTTTGTAAATGAAATATAAAAAAATAATAAATCTTAATGGATGCAATTAAAAGCTACTGTGAAAGATTTGATTGGAATCACATAAAAATAGATTAATCGCTACTGAAAAAATAATTAACAATTAATTAATAACAGGCTTGCATTAGGCGGGAATAAATACAATTTTTTACAAACAAAATTAGAATTAAATACAAGATGAATATTATTAAACCAAATAAACTAAAAAATGGAGATCTGATAGGAATCATTTCGCCTGCTTCATCACCTGAAGACTTATCACTGATTGAAAGTGGAATCAGTTACATTGATAATCTTGGATATTCAACTACTATGGGGAAAAATGTTGGTAAAGTGCGAGGTTATCTTGCTGGCACTGATGAGGAAAGAGTAGCCGACTTGCACCAGATGTTTTCTGATAAAAATGTTAGGGCGATATTTTGTCTTCGTGGTGGATATGGTGCAGTAAGATTGTTGGATAAAATTGATTACAAGCTGATTAAAAATAATCCTAAAATATTAGTTGGCTTTAGTGAGATCACTGCGCTTCAGATGGCGTTTTTCAGGAAGGCTGGATTAGTAACTTTTGGAGGACCAATGGTTATCCCAAATTTTTCAAGGAACATTAGTCCTTTTACTGAAGAGAATTTTTGGGAAACTATTTCTTCAGTTAAAAAACGAAAACCGGTTGAAGCAAAATTTCTTTTTGGGAGGAATCTAAAAAATCCTTCCGGAGTAAGTGGAAGAATTTTAGGTGGTAATCTTGCAGTCCTGACTTCATTAATAGGTAGTAAATATTTTCCTGATTTAAAAGAAAGCATTTTATTTCTGGAAGAAATTAGTGAACCTCCTTACAAAATCGATAGAATGTTAAATCAGCTAAAACTGAATAATGTTTTCAAAAAAGTTAAAGGAATTATTCTGGGCAGCTTTATCGATTGTACTGAGAAAGATATAAATAAAAAGACATTAACACTCGAACAGGTCATCGAAGATTATTTTGGTAAACTGAATATTCCGGTATTCCATTCATTCCCGCATGGTCATATTAATGATTTAGTAACATTTCCATTTGGTGTAAAAGTTAAACTTAATCTACGCAGTGAGAAAATAGAATTTCTGGAAAGCGGAGTCAGGTAATAGAACCTTTTTCAAAAGGAATATTCAGGTACGTAAAATATTTTTTTCTGAAAAAATCTTCCGCCCAAGCTGCTTTCTGAAGATTCGTAAATATTCCATAAACCGTTGAACCTGTTCCGCTCATCAAAGCAAATTCCGCCCCTGAAGCATACAAATCATTTTTTATATCTTTTATTTCCGGAAAAGTTTCAAATACGATTTCTTCGAAATCATTTTTTACAAATGATTTTAGTTCATCGAAATCCAGTGCCCCATTTATGAAAATACTTTTTAAACTTTTCCCTGGTTTTGCAGGACTAATTTTTTTGAATGCCCAGGCCGTTTCAATCTTAATTCCAGGATTCACAATCAAAATAGGATATGGAATTTCCACGTTTAACGGATGAAGTATTTCACCTCGTGATTCAGCAAAACAGGGGATAGGATTCAAAAAATACGGCACATCTGAACCCAAGTTTAGTGCGAATTTTGCTAACTCATTATAACTAAAACCAAGATTAAACATTTTATTTATCGTTTTCAATGTCACAGCTGCATTTGAGCTTCCTCCACCTAATCCACCTCCAATAGGAATAATTTTTTCAACATAAATAGAGAGATTAAAATCTTGTCCGAAATTTGACTTCAACAACCGAATTGCCCGAAGAATCAGATTATCTTTTATTGCAATCATTTGCTGATTGTTGCTATCAAAAGTCAGTTTATCAGATCGAACAAAAGTCATTTTATCGGAAAGCATAATTGGTATGAACACCGTTTCCAAATCGTGAAATCCATCTTCTCTCTTTCTTACAACGTTTAATCCTAAGTTGATTTTTGCGGGAGAATCGACAGTAATTTTATTCATTAAAAAATTTCCTTAAACTTTTTGTGTGTTCCGGATTAGAGCCGCAGCAAGAACCAACAAACGAAGGATGATATTCCATCGATGTCTTCACGATTTGTAAATACTCATCAGGATTAATACCACAATTGATGACTTTATCCTGAGGACTACCACTTCCACAATTTAAGTAATATCCCCAGAGAACAGGTAACTTCGTGCTCCTGATTAGATTTTGAAATACTTCAGTAGATATACAGTTAAATCCAATTGCCATTGGATTGTAATCTTGCAGAAAAGTAAGAACATATTCTACGCTTTCACCTGATAATAAATTTAAATTATCATCAAGATATAAACTGATTACATAAGGTATTGAATTTTTATCACAATGCTGACAAATAATTTTTATTTCATCTACATGGCTTTGTGTTTCATTTAAAATAAAATGAACATCGTTATCTATAAGTAAATCAATATGATATTTGTGATTTTTCTCAAGTTCAACATAGGGTAGAGTTCGAATCTTTTGATAACAATCTTCAGCTGGTGCATTTGAACCGGCAATCAATACATTCCTACCATCTGCTGCTTGATTGGTCAGACTCACAGCCTGTTTGACGTAATCTGGTGATGAAAAAGACAAACCAGATTTATTTAACGATGCTGGATTAGTTCTGAATGTATTAGTAGTAATAATATTTGCTCCCGCATCAATGTATTCTCTGTGAATTTGAACTATTAATTCAGGATTTTCAAAGTTCACTTTTGTTGTCCACAGGATATCATCAGTTATAAATCCTAGTTGTTGAATATAGCTGCCTATTGCCCCATCCAGTATAAGTGGTTTTTCATTTATTTGTTCTAATGGATTTCTTTTAATCATTCTAGTGATGTGAATTTTTTTTCTTCTTGAAAAACATATCGATTGCCGATAGTATTCCATCGAGATCAATCATTTTTATACACTCCAGATCATACGGACACTGTTTTTTCCAACAAGGAGAGCAGAATAAATCTGCTTGAAAAAATTTCACTCCTTTGTCATATAAATCTATTTCAGTCCAGCAGCTAACACCAAACCAAGCAATTACAAATTTCTTCAATGCAATAGCTATGTGCATTCCCAGAGAATCTCCTGTAACTATAATATCTGGAATATTTTCGTAGCATATACCTCGTCTCAATCCTTCATCAGTTGGAGTGTTGATTATTTTACCTTTAAATCTTGATAGATCTCTTTATTTCGTTGAGTATCTTCCGGCCCACCGAGCAGAATTATTTTATAATTCTTCTTTAATAAATTTTTTATGAGAAAGATGTGCTGCTCATTAGTCATTTTTTTGTTTGGATATAGCTCTGAGCAACCAGTATTAAATCCTATAACTTTATCCTTCTTCTTAATTCCAATTTTCTTTCTGTAGGATTCGATGAATTTCTTTTCCTCTTCGGTGAAATCAAATACATATTCATCTCGTTTATAATCATTTTCAAAAGTCTCCGCTAGATAATCCTGTCCTGTTCGCTGGTTGACTTTAAATTTCAAGTGATCATCCATTCCCAAATTGAAATTGTAGTGTGCTCCTTTGTTCATTGGAATAATCTGACCATTCTTATTTAAGCCAAAACCAAGTTTATTTTCACTGATAACACTGTTTAGTAAAGAACAAGATTGTTTTGATTTATCAACGTTCAAAACATAATCGAACTTCATTTGTTGAAGAATCAGGATCGAAGATGCATCGAATATCATCACATGATCAATCAGTGGATTATTGAATAATAGGGGAGCAGCATTTTTTAGAGTAATCCAGTAAATAGTCGATTCCGGAAATTTTCTTTTTAATCCTGGAAGCTGGGCAGTTGTCATTAAGACATCACCCATTGCATCAAGATTTATGATCAGAATTTTAGTACCGATCGGGATATTATCCTTGCATCCATTTTCCCAGCAATTATGATCTGGAAAACATGGTTTGTATCCCGAAAATCTTTTGCATGAAAAGACGCCTTTTTCTTTATCCATAATAATTTCCATTAAAATTCACTTGTTAAACTAATAAATGATTGATAAACCTCTTCGACACTAACGTTTGATATATTCTCTTCTTTAGCTTGTATAGATCTGAAATGAGTCGAAAGAGGCTGCCAGCTTTTAAAATTCCATTCATAATTTGGATAGATTGCGATGACAGGAACGTTAAAAGCTGATGCAATATGAACGGCTGCTGTATCCGGTGTAATCAACACATCAGAATTTTTTATACAAGCGGCATAATGCTGAAAAGAATCAAATGCAGCTGGAATAATTCTGTTAGTATCGATTTGTTGAAGTATTAATTCTTTTTGTTGCTTGTCTCTTTTTTCTGATAGAATTATAAACAACCAGTTAGTTGAATCCTCACAAATTCTATTCATTAATTCTATCCATTTTTTTTCTGGCCAGTAACGTATTGGTGCCCCGGCTGAAATATTAATTGAGATTATTTTTTTATTGTCTCGATACTTTTGTATTTCCTTAGTAACAACATGAGATTCATTTTCACCAAGGTAAAGAACCGGCTTTAAATAAGATTTATCGAAAATTTTGTTCAGATTTATTAATATTGATTTTACCCTTTCGATAATATGTGTTTCTGTTTTTAGTGGTCGATCCAATTGACACATCTGGAGCATTATGATCAGAATTTAAATCCTGCAGTTACTGTTGCCTTTATATATTTTCTTAAAATTGCTGAAGTAGTCGATGGGTCATCATTTAAATCGACGAGCAAATCAAATCTTTCAGATCTTAATTTTATAATCTGAAAAAATAATTGTGCTCTGTTTTTTACGAAGTAGATTTCGTCAACGTCTCTGTTGTATTTGAGTACGTCTTTGTTCTTATCGAGTGTCACAAGTGTAATGTGGTTATCTGGAAAAAGTTTTTTCCACACTAAAAAAACTGATGAAGCAATTATTATATCGCCTATCTTTCCAAGACGAACGATCAATATTCTTTTTTTACCGTTGAGCTCAATCATTGCTGATTTAAGAGTTTATCTATATCGATTAGAAATTTCTCAGTTGGTAGTTCGAACATACATTCGTGGCCATACGGACAAACTAATTTATTACATTTTATACAATGAAGTTCAGAGTGAATTACATAACCGGATTTTTCAGAATATGGTCTGTGGTTTTCAGGATTGGTGGGTCCAAAAATTCCTATTGTGGGAATATTTAATGCAGCAGCTGCATGCATCGGACCTGAATCGTTTGCGATAACCAAATCACATTTTTCTATCAAAGCAGACATTTGACCAAAGCTTGAATTAGGAGCGAGAATCGGATTTAGTGTTAGTCCAACTCGAATTTCTTCAGCATCTTTTTCATCACCCGGACCCCAAAGAATTAAAAAATGAGCATCGAATTTTTTTTGTATTTCTTTGCAGATTTCTATCCATTTGGAGACCTCACATCTTTTTGAATCCCAACCTCCGGAAGGAATAATACCTATTATAATTGTTCCCTTTTTCGGAAAAGTCTGCTCAAATAACTTTTTGGCAAACGATCTTTCTTCTGAATTTGTTTTAAATAATATTTTCTTTGAGATAATCGGGATGTCCAATTCATTCAATAATACGAGATTATCTTCCGCAGCATGATTTCCCATCGTTCCGTTTTTGCCACGATAATTATATGCATAGTTTCTTCCTCTTTTTTCAAATCCTACACGGTACTTCGCTCCGGAAAAAAAAGTAATCTGCGCTGTTTTGGGATTAGACCACAAATCCAATATCAGATCATATTTTTCTTTTCGCACTTTTCGAATTGTCGAAAGAATAAAATCCTCTTTATTAAATGTTAATACCTTTGAAATGAAGGGATTATTTTCAACAGCACGTTTTGCAAATTCTTCTGTGAGGTAATGAATCTCGGAGTGGGGAAATGCATCTTTTAAATTTTCAAGAACAATCGTTGAAAGGATAATATCGCCAATTCCGCGAGGCTTTATACAAAGAATTTTTTTTATTTCATCCTTCTTAATCTTACTCATTCTCTTACTCTTAATCTATTCAGTGCGCATCTAGCCAGTTTTCGCCAACTCCAGTATCAACTAAAATAGGAACATCAACAGGCAAAGCTTTTTCCATAATTTCTTTGATCATCGGACGCAAATCCTCAACTTCATCTTTGTGAGCGTCAAATACCAATTCATCATGCACCTGAAGGACCATTTTAGTTTTAGCGTTTCTTTTTTCCAGCTCACTGTGAATCTTAATCATAGCCAATTTTATCATATCAGCAGCAGTCCCTTGTATTGGCATATTTATCGCAACTCTTTCCTCGAACTGTCTGACAACTCTGTTATTGCTATTAATATTTCTCAGGAATCTTCTTCTGCCAAGCAAAGTTTCTGCGAATCCTTTCTCCTGTGCCTTCTTCACAGAATCATCCATATATTTTCTAACGTTTTTAAATGTCTTAAAGTAAAGTTCAATAATATCTTTTGCGTGTGATTGCGGAATTCCTAATCGCGTCTTCAAACCAAATGGACCGATGCCATAAAGAATTCCAAAGTTTACTTCTTTTGCTTTTCTTCTCATATCTGGTGTTACATCTTTCGGATCGACCATAAACACAAGTGCAGCAGTACTTCTGTGAATATCTTCCCCGCTTTTAAAAGCTTTCATCAATGCTTCATCTTTGCAGATTGCAGCAAGTAAACGAAGTTCTATCTGACTGTAATCTGCGCTGAGTAAAACATAATTTTTATCTCTAGGAACAAATGCTTTTCGAACTTCTTTTCCCATTTCTGTTCTAATGGGTATGTTCTGAAGATTTGGATTTAAGCTTGATAGTCTTCCCGTTGCTGCTACAGTTTGGTTGAAATCTGTATGAACTCTTCCCGTTTTTGAATTGATAAGATTCGGTAACGAATCAGCATAAGTTGATTTTAGTTTCGAAGCCTGACGGTAATCAAGAATCATTTCAATTATCTCATGTTGATCGCGCAGATTTTCCAAAGCGCGAGCATCAGTTGAAAATCCTGTTTTTGTTTTTCTGCCTGATTCAAGCCCCAGTTTTTCGAATAGGATAACCTGTAATTGTTTTGGCGAGCTGATATTAAATTCTTCTCCCGCTGATTTATATATTTTTTTTGTGTATGAAGTAATCAGCTTTTGTAAATCTTTGCTGAAACTTTCAAGTGCTTTTTTATCAATATTTACACCTTCATGCTCCATATCTTCAAGAACTGGAACGAGAGGGAAGTCAACATCAAAAGCAACACGGTCCAATTTTTCTTTTTCAATTTCTTTGCTGAGAATTTCATACAACTGGAATGTGATGTCAGCATCTTCTGCAGCATAATCTGAAAGCTTTTCAACTTCTACATCAAACATTTTCGATGGATCTTTTTTCTCCCCTATTAGTGATGAAAGAGGAATTGGTTTGTAATTGAGAAACTTTTCAGACAAATCATCCATTCCGTGCTTTTGATCGGGGTCGATTAAGTAACTCGCAACCATTGTATCGAAGTAAAAATTTTCAACCTTGATTCCCAAACCTCTCATCACAGAAATATCAAACTTTCCGTTCTGACAGACTTTCTTGATTTTTTTATTTTCAAAAATCGGTTTGAATATTTTTATGAAGTTATCGACGGGCAATCGATTCTTACCATCAGAAAATATTTTGCTTCCAGGATCAATTGCTATAAAATATCCCTCTCCGGATTTTGTAGAGAATGATGCACCGACAATACTCAGCTCGAATTGGTCAAGAGAATCAGTCTCCGTATCGAATACTATTAACTCTTTCTTGCTTAATTTGTCAGCAAGTTTTTCCGCATCTTTTTTATTAGTGATGAGTTCATATTTTGATTTTGACTTATCAAAAGTTGAAGAATTTGAAAATTCTTCTTCTTTAATTTCCTGCTTCTGATTTTCCTGTTCATAAATCTTCATCAACCTTGTATACAGACTTTTAAATTCCAACTCAACAAATACATCTCGCAGTTTATCAAAGTTCGGTTTACCGAACTTCGCTTTTTCAAAATCAATTTCCATCGGAACATTGCAGTTAATAGTTGCAAGCTCCTTAGAGAGAAAAGCATTGTCTTTATTTTCTTCCAGCTTTTTCTTTGTTCCGGCTTTATCTACTTTATCAAGATTGTCGTATAGATTCTCAATCGAACCAAACTGTTGAATTAACGGAAGTGCCGTTTTTTCTCCAACTCCCTTTACACCTGGAATATTATCAGAGCTATCACCAACCAAAGCGAGGTAATCGATCATCTGCTCTGGTTCAAAGCCAAAATTTTCCTTTACTTTTTTCACATCAAAAAATGCGACCTCGTCTGAACCCCGACCTGGTTTTGCAATTATTGTTTTATCAGTAACCAACTGCATATAATCTTTATCAGGAGTAACTGCATAAGAAATCATTCCTTTTTTTTCTGCAAGTCTGACAGCCGTTCCGATAATATCATCTGCTTCGTATCCGGGTTTTATGTAAAGGGGAATATTCAGCAACTCAACAATCTCTTTTATTCGACCTATTTGTGGAATCATATCATCAGGCATTGCTTCGCGAGTTGCTTTGTACTCTTTATACATATCGTGACGAAATGTTTTTTCTTTTGAATCCGAAGCAACTGCGATAAAATCTGGTTTATGATCTTCAAGCACTTTGACAAGCTGATTCATAAATCCAAATACGGCTGAAGTGGGCTCACCACTTTTTGTCGTTAAAGGTCTGTTTATGAACGCAAAGTATGCCCTATAAGCCATTGCCATTGCATCAATGATGACAAATGTTTTATCTGTGAATTCTGAACTTTTAGATTCTTTCATGTTATACTTAATTATTTGGGAGAATTGCCGGATTGAAAATAAGGATTAAGGGCTTAACTTTAAATTGCTAAATGTTATTTTACATATGGAAATATTTGTTCCGAATTTTTGCTTGCAAGGATAATCTTAAAATTATTTTTCCTAATTTCGCACTATACTCTTGTGTGGCATATTACAGAAAACTTCAAAATGAAGAGTACTTAAATAACAGATTACTTAATCTATTTCCAGGAGAGTAAAATGGACTCAAAAAAAATGCTGGCTGAATTCTTCGGAACATTCTGGCTGGTTCTTGGAGGGTGCGGAAGTGCTGTATTAGCGGCAGCTTTTCCCGAAGTTGGTATCGGTTTACTTGGTGTTGCATTAGCATTTGGACTTACCGTGCTGACAATGGCTTATGCAATCGGACATATTTCTGGCTGTCATCTTAATCCTGCGGTAACAATTGGTTTGTGGGCAGGCGGAAGAATTAAAGCCGGCGACCTTCTTCCTTATATAATTTCGCAAGTCTGGGTGCTATTGCTGGTGCGGGTGTATTATATTTTATTGCAAGTGGTCAATCAGGATTCGATATAAGCGGAGGGCTCGCTTCCAACGGTTATGCAGAACATTCGCCAGGTGGATACTCACTTGCAGCTGGATTTGTTACTGAAATTGTGATGACTTTCTTTTTCCTATTTATAATTCTCGGTGCAACAGATGAAAGAGCACCGAAAGGTTATGCCGGAATTGCAATTGGATTAGCTTTAACACTCATTCACCTGATAAGCATTCCGGTAACAAACACATCCGTCAATCCTGCAAGAAGCACGGGGCCTGCAATTTTTGTAGGAGGTTGGGCATTATCACAATTATGGATGTTCTGGGTAGCACCAATAATTGGTGCAGCATTAGCTGGCTTTGTTTATAGCTTTTTCAACGGCAAATCAAAAAGCTGATTAGAAACAAACATAATTTTGAATTAGAAAAACCTGTGTAACCAATGCAGGTTTTTCTATGTAAATTAATCATCAATTTATTAAGTATGGAAAGATAAAAATGGGTGAAAGTATTTTAGATATGGCGAAAGCTTCTTTAGAATCAACAAAAGAGAAAATAAAAGAATTGCATGAAACTTATTTCGATGATGAAAAGAAAGAAATTATCGAGCAGTTTAAAGGAAGCGGGCAGGAGAAAATCAGAGAATCTTTAAAAACATTTAATGATTATGCACTGTTATTCAAGCAAGGTGGGTATGAACTGAGTTCTCTCAATGCGAGCGTTTCAGTTCCGCCTGATATAAGTATAAGTTTTAAATGCCTTGATACTATTCTGCAAGATGAAAGAAATGCTTTGCTTGAGAAAACAAGTGAAAATAAACTCGCACTATTAATCTTGAAGAGTTTATTCAAGGCAAGCGATTTTGCCGAGTCAATGAAGATGGGTAATTACAAATTGAAATCCATAAATATAAAACTTGGACTAATTCCGGGAATTTCCGTTTCATTTTCCTGAGATAAAATCTATTCTTATATAGTATGAAGGAAATCTTCACGTGCAAGCTAATAGCAATGAATAATATTAACAGAATGACTTATTAAAATTTATTAAACGAAGATTTGAGTTTTACAAACTGAACAAGTTGCCGTCGTGAAAAGCATTTTACATTTCATCGGTAAGTAATTATAACTATTTTAATTTTTTCAAAAATAAAATAATAACACCTATTACATGTCTTCAAATGATTCTTCAGTAAAACAACTTTTCTGGGATAGTCTTGTTGCAAAATATCAGACATCCCACAGATGGAAAAGCATCTGGCAATGAACTAATTCATTCATACCGTATTTTATAATCTGGATCCTGATGTATCTGAGTTTAGATATAAGCTATTGGCTGACACTTTTACTTTCTTTACCTGCAGCAGGATTTGTTGTAAGAATTTTTATTATTCAGCATGATTGCGGACATGGATCCTTTTTCGAATCAAGAAAAGCAAATGATGTTTGGGGTGTTATATGCAGCATATTCACTTTAACACCTTATTACTACTGGCGGAAAAAACATTCTATTCATCACGCCAGTGCCGGTAAACTGGATAAACGAGGGATTGGCGACATATACACAATGACAGTTGACGAATTTCTTCAACAATCAAAATGGGGAAGATTTAAATATCGTTTATATCGCAATCCGATATTTTTATTTATTGTAATTCCGTTCATTCTTTTTGTGATTATTTACCGCCTTCCACTTCCGCTTGTAAAGAGTTTAAGGAAACTTCATCCGAGTGTTTATCTTACAAGTTTGTTTCTTTTACTTTTGGCTACAGGAATGATTTGGGTTTTTGGATGGCAAGCATTTTTACTTGTTCAACTTCCAATAACATTCATAGCATCGTCGACGGGAACATGGCTATTTTATGTTCAGCATCAATTTGAAGATACATACTGGACACAAGATAATTCATGGGATTACGAGTTAGCAGCTTTACAGGGAAGTTCATACTACAAACTTCCTAAAGTGCTGCAATGGTTTACCGGAAATATCGGTTTTCATCACATACATCACCTCAGTCCAAAAATTCCTAACTACTTACTTGAAAAATGTTATAAGGAAAATCCGGATTTTCAGAAAGCACCCATATTAACACTTAGCTCAAGTTTCCGAAGTATGTTTTTAAGATTATGGTATGAGAAAGAAAAAAAACTCATAAGCTTTCGTTACTTAAAAAGAGTTTTACCTGAGCTGCAAACCAATTTTTCTGATAAATAAATATTTAAGTTGTTGTTACGTTAAAATGATTTGAAGCTTTAATTTTACTGTAATTCCTATATAAATTATTTCTAGTTGTTTCCACTATGAACCCAATATGGGAAAACACATTTAAGGTTCGTGCATTCGACGTTGATGCAAACGGTAGATTCAAAGTCAACAGCATTCTTGACTACTGCCAGGATGCTGCCTCAAATGATGCAGAACGATTGGGATTTGGTTACTCAGATTTCAATTCGATGAGATTATTTTGGGTTTTATCGTGGGCAAAGTTTGAGTTCATTCACTCTCCAAAATTTTCTGACGAGATAAAAATTCAAACCTGGGGAAAGAAACAGTACAAACTATATTCGCTCAGGGATTATCTGATGTTTAATTCAAAAGAAGAAATTATTCTCAAAGGTACATCAGCGTGGCTTCTGCTGGATTCTAAAAGTCTTCGTCCGAAAATCTTACCTCAGCTTTTTCCTAACTTGAAAATGTTTGATACGAAAGATGCACTAATAGATCTTCCTGAAAAAATAAATCCTGCAACCGAAAATAAGGTCACCTATTCTACTGAAATTAGATACACTGATATTGATTTAAACCAGCACACAAACAATGCAAAGTATATTGAGATGATGCTTGATTGTTTTGACCAGGAATTTCATCATACCCATCAAATAAAATCTTTAACCGTTTCATTTAATGCTGAATCCAAATTTGGTGACCAAATCGAATTGAGTAAAAGTTTGATTAAAAGTGAAAACATCATCTATTATGTAGAGGCAAAAAATTTGACCAGCAATAAGATAGTTTTTCAAGCTTTAGTTGAGTGGAGCTGACATGGAATATGGATGGCTCTCAGTTATTCCACCTTTGTTCGCCATAGCACTTGCGATTAAAACCCGGCAGGTTTTTCTGTCGTTGTTTCTTGGAATTGTGGTAGGCTGGATAATCATTTCGGGCGGAAATATATTAAAGGGATTTGAACTATCACTTCAATCAATTGTGGATGTCTTCAAGGATGCAGGAAATACTCGTGTTGTAATTTTTTGTGCATTAGTGGGCGCATTAATTTCTTTAACACAAGCGAATGGTGGAGTGCAGGGCTTCGTTGATTTTATTCAGAAGAAAAATATCGTAAACAGCAGGAGGCGTGCGAGTGTCTTTTCTTTTTTTGTAGGGTGTATAGTTTTCATTGAGTCTACAATTTCCTGTTTAGTTACAGGAACGATCTTTCATCCTATATTTGAACGATTCAAGATTTCGCGAGAGAAGCTTGCGTATATTTGTGATACAACTTCTTCGCCTGTCTGTATTTTGATTCCACTTAATGCCTGGGGAGCTTATGTAGTTTCATTATTAGAGAAAGAATCTGCGTATGGAGGGTTTGGTGATCCCGTTTCACTTTTTCTAAGTACGATTCCCTTAAATTTTTACTCGATAATCTCTGTTCTGTTTGCCGGATTCATTGCTTTCAGTTACAAAGATTTTGGAGCAATGAAAAAAGCAGAAAACAGATCTGAAAAATTAGGAAAGACTATTGCTGATGGTGCCGTTCCGATGATCTCTGAGGAGGTATCTTCACTAAAACCAAAAAAGGGAATTCAGCATAAATCTTTTAATATGATAATTCCAATTTTAGTGATGATAATAATGATGCCTGTTAGTTTACTAATTACAGGAGATGGAAATCTAACTTCCGGTTCAGGAACGACTTCTGTCCTTTGGTCAGTATTAGCGGCTATTCTAGTTGCCGGAATAATTTCTTTAATTCAAAATATTTTAACTTTAAAAGAAGTGATGGATTACACTCTTAAAGGAATTTCCGGATTAGTTCCACTTGCAATCTTAATGGTATTTGCTTTTTCAATTGGTGATACTTGCAGAACACTTGGCACCGGTATTTATGTTGCCTCGTTATCAAAAGATTTCCTGAATCCTTCTGTAATAGCTCCGATACTTTTTATTACATCAGCATTTATTTCTTTCTCAACAGGAACAAGCTGGGGAACATTTGCGATAATGATTCCGATTGCTGTTCCGACTGCTCTTTTTGCTGAGGCTTCGCTTCCACTTTCTTTGGCTGCAGTTTTAAGTGGAAGTGTGTTTGGAGATCATTGTTCACCTATATCAGATACTACTATTGTTTCCTCCATGGCTTCTGCTTGCGATCACATAGATCATGTAAGAACTCAAATGCCTTATGCTTTGCTGATTGCACTTATTTCAGCGATACTATTCTTTCTAGCAGGTGCATTTTGATTAATTAAATGTCAAAGCTTTGGTAAAATCGAGCAATTGTTTTTAATCGGAAATTAAGATAATTATACACCTGTGAAAAGAATTTTATTGGTAAAAATACCAGCAGTTATAAATCTCAATATTATAATCACTTTACTGATAACGAATATTGGCCTATCTGATTTTTATAACTCATATCAAGATATTGATGATTATGGAACTGCTTGGTTTAATGATCAGACTGGAAATATTTTAACAGAAACAACTGGAATAAAAGTTCAGCTAAAACTTATTGATGTATCGTTTGCTGATAAATTTTTTGCAGCTGAATATTATAAAGATAGATTAGGCAAACATCCCAAAGTTTTTACTATCATTTCTGAAACATTATCAGAAATCAATATTCGAAATTCAACATTTCTTATAAGTCAATACACAACCAGCACGTAAGTTCCTTTCAAATCCTCTAACGGTTCTAAATCACTATTAACAATAATTTTGAAAGGAATTTTCATATGGATACCCCGGAAAAAACAGATAAAACTACTTCTTTTTTATTTCATTTTTTCATAGCTCAAGTCGTGATTGGAATGCTTGCGATTTTGGGTTATATAATTTATTCGTTCATAATGTTATAATGAATAAAACATTCTATTAAAAGTAGGAACAGCTATCAGAAGTAAAATATCGGATAGCTATTTCATTCTTAACAAATTATTGACTATAAATTCTCTTTATGGAAAACTCATTAGTAAATATTCCGGTAGTAACATTACTACCATTTATTCTTATGCTATTATCTATTGCGTTATTTCCATTATTCTGGAACCATTTCTGGGAAAAGAATAAGAACAAGTTATACATCGCAATTGCTTTAAGTATACCCGTTATTATCTATTTATTGTCAGCAGGACTGACAGAAAAACTATTTGAAACCATTGTTTTTGATTATATCCCGTTTATAATTCTTCTCGGGTCTCTATTTACTATTACAGGTGGAATTTTTCTGTCAGGGGATATCGAAGCCAAACCAATTATCAACACGACGTTCCTGGCAATCGGCGCGGTATTAGCTTCTTTTGTAGGAACAACAGGTGCTGCTATGCTGTTAATCCGACCGATTATTCAAACAAACAGACAACGGAAATTTAAAGTCCATACAATTTTATTCTTTATCGGAATCGTTGCAAACTGTGGTGGTCTATTAACTCCGCTCGGCGATCCACCTTTGTTTATGATGTATTTGCGAGGAGCACCTTTTGAGTGGTTCTTCCAGCTTTTCCCTGAATGGTTATTTGTAAATCTGTTTTTATTAATTATTTACTACATTGTTGATTTTTTTTATTACAAGAAAGAAGATCCTGCAGCAATCAAATATGATAAATTAAATATTCGTCCCATAAAAATAGAAGGAAAAAGAAATTTTATTTTTCTTCTGATAGTCATCTTTTCTGTGGCTTTCTTAAATGAACAATATCTTTCGATAATTCATTCAAATCACTACTTTAAATTCATTCGCGAAGCTGTAATACTTCTTGCCGCATATCTTTCTTTATTATTCACACCCAGACTATTACGTGTTTCAAATAATTTTACCTGGATGCCAATTCAGGAAGTAGCTTATCTGTTTTTAGGAATTTTCATTACAATGGTACCTTGTCTGCTTTATCTGGAATTTAATGCTAAATCACTTGGTATTACTTCACCTACTCATTTTTATTATTACACAGGATTGCTAAGTAGTTTTTTGGATAACACTCCTACAGCAGTAACCTTTCATTCATTAGCTTCAGGGCTTGGAGTGACATCTTCAAACATCGTTGCTGGGATTCCGGAAGAAATTTTAAAAGCAATTTGCGTAGGTGCCGTTTATTTTGGAAGCATGACTTATATAGGCAACGGACCAAATTTCATGGTTAAAACAGTAGCGGAAGAAAACAATATTAAAATGCCGGATTTTTTCAGTTATATGGTGAAATTTTCTCTGATAATTCTTTTGCCTGTCTTCATCATCACACAAATTATTATTTTATAAGACAAAATATTTAATATTACTAAAAACGTTATGAATCCCTGGCACACGGTAACACCCGGCAATGAAGCACCTCAGTTTGTCAATAGTATTATTGAAATTCCGAAAGGCTCAAAAGCAAAGTATGAACTTGATAAAAAGAGCGGCTTGATTAAACTCGATCGTGTTCTTTTTTCTGCAGTTCATTATCCTGCAAATTATGGCTTCATACCTCAAACATATTGTGAGGATAATGATCCGCTCGATATACTTGTTATCTGTTCGATAGATGTTGATCCATTATGCATTATCGAAACAAAAGTCCTTGGGGTTATGCATATGGTTGATGATGAAATGAAAGATGATAAGATTATCGGTGTAGCAAAGAATGACATAGCATTAAATTATATTAATGAGCTTTCTGAATTACCTCCGCACACAATGGTTGAACTTCAAAGATTTTTTGAAGACTATAAAAAACTGGAGAACAAGCATGTAATTGTAAAAGATTTTTTAGGCAAGAAAGAAGCTTATAAGATAATTAATGACAGCAGAGATATGTATATTAAAAACCGAAGTATGTTAATTTCAGACTAAGAAAGAATTATGAAAAAAATTTATTTAGCATTTCTACTGGTTATCATTCCTGGCATAGTTTCCTGCGAAACACAGAATGATACAATATTTGTTGCATTCTGGAATTTGCAAAATCTGTTTGATACAAACGATGATCCGGCAATAGATGACGAAGAATTTCTTCCCGGTTCTGAATTAGAATGGACTGAAGATCGACTTGATAAAAAAATGTACAACCTTGCACGAACTATAAGAATGATGAACAACGGCCAAGGTCCGGATATTCTTGGCGTCTGTGAAGTTGAAAATGAAACCGTACTTTCTGAAATGGTGAACCGATATTTATCAGATTTATCGTACCAGGTTGCATACATTGAATCACCTGACAACAGGGGAATTGACAACGGATTAATCTTTAAAAAAGATAAATTCAAGTTACTAAGTACGCAAGCAGACACTGTTCATCTTTCGGATGGATGGCCGACACGATTAATTTTTGGTGTCAACTTACTCACCAATGATAAAACAGCACTTACAGTTTTTGTAAATCACTGGCCATCAAGAAGCGGTGGTCAACTTGAATCGGAACCTAAAAGAGTTTCAGCGGCTCAAACACTTCGTAAGGCTGTTGATAGAATATTTCAATCAGATGCTCAAGCTAACATCATCATTATCGGTGACTTCAATGACGAGCCATTAAATAAATCCGTTTTAGAAGCGCTTTCTGCTCATCCGCTGAAGTGTGATTCTCTGAATGCAATAATTGAATTTGAATCAGATAATGAATTATTCAATCTATCCTATATAGCATTTGAGAATGAAGAAGGAACATTTAAGTACAAGGATGATTGGAATATGCTCGATCAGATAATCGTATCAGGCAATTTAATTACAGGAAGTGATCTAAACTATATCTGCGGTACATTCGATATCTTTAAACCAGATTTCATCGTTACGAAAACCGGTCAGTATGCAGGCACTCCTTTTCCAACCTACGGAGGAAGAAGATATCTTGGTGGTTACAGCGATCATTTTCCTGTATCGGCAAAATTTTTAATAAACAGGAGTGAAGATTGAAAAAAGAATTATTAATATTTGGGGCAAGCGGGGCTTTGGGTAACGGAGTCACCGAAGTTTTTCTCAAAAAGAAATATGATAAAATTTACCTGTTTGATTTTAAACATCGCGAGAGATCAGGCAGGAACGTAAAATTGATTACAATAAAAGATCTATCGACAGAAGAAAATGTCAAAGATGCATTTGCAGAAATCATTCCTTCAAAAAATACAGTCTATTATTTATTCAGCACCGTTGGAGGATTCACGGGTGGAAAGAATATCTGGGAAACAGAGATCGGATATTTTGACAGAATGATTAACATGAATCTCAAGACCAGTTTTTTAATTGCTAAATATTTTTCATTATTAGTGAAAGAATCACATTCCGGTTCAATTTGTCTTACCGCAGCTTATACAGGATTGGAAGCTGAACCCGGAAAAGCTGTATACGGAATCTCAAAAGCAGGCGTAATCCATCTGATTAAAACTCTTGCAGAGGAAGGGAAGAAGATTAATTTATCTGCTAATGCAATAGCTCCGTTTATTATTGATACTCCAGCAAACAGAGAATGGATGAAAGATGGAGATTATGATAACTGGATCAAACCGGATGAAATCGGAGAGTTCGTGGATTCTTTATTTCAAAATTATAATATCACATCCGGAAACATTTATCAACTTAAATACCGATTCAAGAAAGACTAAAAAAATACCTTTTTAGATTAAGTAATTTGTTGACTTTCGATGCTGAAATGTTTATTGTAGTCATACTCATAATTAAAAATTATTTGGAAAAAACTCTTTCCTTGATAACAATCAATCATATTTCAGGAGGAAACTCTATATGGATTTCTCAGGTGTAATAGCAATATCATTTAACACCATAGCCCAGGCTACGAACGATAGTGGTGTTTTAAACTGGTTAAGTTCAAAATATGAAGCTGGTGGATTTTTTATGCATCCGATTCTGGGATGTTTAATTGTTGGCTTAGCTTTTTGTATTGAGAGATTATGGACTTTAACCCGTTCCAAAACAAATACAAAAAAATTCATACTTCAGGTTAAAAGAGCTCTTGAAGATGGAGGAATTGAACAAGCAAAACAAGTCTGTGCAAACACCAGAGGTCCAGTTGCTTCAGTTTTTCACGCAGGATTACTTAGAGCTGATGAAGGACTTGACGCTGCTGAAAAAGCTATAATTGCTTATGGTGGAATCGAAATGGGTTTCCTCGAAAGAGGTTTAATCTGGATTTCACTTTTCATTTCGCTTGCCCCGATGCTTGGATTTACCGGTACGGTTCAAGGTATGATCGCAGCTTTCGATGCTATCAAAGAAGCAGCTCAGATTTCGCCTGCAATCGTTGCGGATGGTATCGCAGTTGCATTGTTAACTACACTTTTTGGTTTGGTTGTAGCTATGATTCTTCAAGTATTTTACAACTACCTGGTATCAAGAATTGACAGATTAGTTGGTGACATGGAGGAAGCTTCCATCGAATTAATAGATGCATTATATGAATTACAAACCAGAAAGTAATTCTGAAAGTAATAAATAATAAATCTAAATTATTAATATGATTAAAAAGAAAAAAACACCTGAAGCTACAATCCCAACCTCTTCAATGGCGGATATTGCATTCCTGCTTCTGATATTCTTTCTTGTTGCAACTGTTATTGATGTAGACTCGGGAATAGGTATGACTCTTCCTGAATTTGTGGAAGATGTAGAAACAGTTGAAGTACCAAAAGATAGAATGGCTGCTATATTGATTAACGAAACCGGTGATGTTTTACTTGATGGTCAGTCAATCTCACTTTTTCAGATTACCAATACACTTAAACCGAGGATTCAATCAAAGATTGATCTGCCTAAGAACAAAAAATTAATAGTTTCAATAAAAACTGACAGGAAAACTGTTTATAATGCTTATATATCAGCTCTCGACCAGGTAAAAGAAGCATTTTTTGAAGTACGTGATGAGTATTCCAATTCAAAATATGGAAAAAAATTTAATGATCTTGATGAAGCTGGACAGAATGAAGTGAAGGAAGCAGTACCTATTATTATTTCAATAGCAGAACCTGAAAAAGTAAAGTAGAGGAACTGGAAAATGAAATTTGAAAAGAAAAGAGCGTCAACCAAGCAGGAAATCCCCACAGCTTCAATGCCTGACATTATATTTATGCTGTTGCTGTTCTTTATGGTAACAACAACTTTGCGGGAAGTTGAAGTGCTTGTTAACTATACTCTTCCTGAAGCAAAAGCTATCGAGAAAATAGAAAATAAAAGATTGATTTCATATATCTGGGTTGGGCAGGATCAGAGAATCCAGATTAACGATAGCCTTGTGAAGCTCGAAGAAATCCAATCAATAATGTATACTAAAAGACAAGCACTGCCAAATGTAATTGTATCATTAAGGATTGATAAAAATACTGATATGGGGTATGTCACTGATATCCAACAGGAATTGAGGAAAGCATACTGCCTTAGAATAAATTATTCGGCAAACATAAAAATATAAATTACATTCAATTTTTAAGATTTAAGCAGGCGTTCTGATACTTCGCCTGCTTTTTTATTATAGAGGGTATTATGAGTCTTACAGAAAGAATAAACCATGATCTTAAAGAAGCAATGAAGTCTAACGACTCAGTTAAGCTTCAAACTATCAGGTCAATAAGAGCACTAATTCTGGAATTTGAAAAAAGCGGATCCGGAAAAAAGCTTAATGAGGAAGAAGAAATTATATTACTCAGCTCTGCCGCAAAAAAACGTAAAGAAGCAATGGAAGAATATATTAAAGCTGGCAGAAATGATCTTGCTTCAATAGAAGAAGCTGAACTGAATATTATAAAGACATATCTTCCGAAACAGCTTTCGTCTGAAGAAATACTTCAGAGAATCAAGCAGCTTGCTGAGCAAATCGGTGCCAAATCAAAAGCAGATTTTCCAAAGCTTATGCCGCTTGCAATAAAAGAGTTAAAAGGGCAGGCAGATGGAAAAATAATCAAGGAAACTATCGAGAAATTTCTTGGTGTAAATTGATTCTTATTGATGCTCTGATAATCGCCGGATTGATCATTGGTTTTATCCTTGGTTTTAAAGATGGTTTCGTAAGGAAACTTGTTGGACTTATAGGATTCATTCTGGCAGTTATCGCCGCAGTATTTTTTGCTGGTAAACTTGGTCGGGTAATCGAAAGTTTTTTCCGGATTGAGTATTACCTCGCAGAAATTATCGGTGGACTATTAATATTCATCACCATAGTTACGATTTTTGTTTTTCTGAAGAGGGTCGTTCATCCATTTGATAAAGTAAATAATCTGATAAACCAGATTGTCGGTGGTGTTGTTGGCTCGATTCAAATATTATTTTTTTTAAGTGCGATTTTCATCATTTTGAATATATTTGATCTTCCTGATAATCAAACAAGGAAGCAATCGCTTTTCTACAATTCAACTTTAAATGTAATTCCATTGACGATACAATATTTGAGCTATTATACTCCCGAGCCTCGAAAATTAATTGAGGATTACATCAATGAAAAAGACGCTGAAAAATGATCGATAAGATTGTTCTGGAAAAACTTGAATTCAATAAAGTTCTTTCCCACATCGCAAATTATACTTCCACTGAAAATGGCAAAAAGCAGATTCTTGATTTAGTGCCGCTCACTGACTTAAATAAAATTATTCGGGAAGGTCAAACAGTATCTGAAGCCAAAGAAATATTAATCAGAAATATTCCACCACAGATTGATTTCATACCTGATCTCTTCGACGCAATCACACAAAGTAAAATTGATGGAGTCGTACTAACCTCGCGAAAAATTCTGGAAATTCTTAAGCTTGTAAAAGTTTCAAGGAATCTGACTCAATTCCTGAAGAACAATTCATCCATAGCTCCATTATTATCTGAGCAAAATAATTTTTTATTTAGTGATAAACTATTTGAACATCACATTGAAAAAGTAATAGATGAAAACGGTGAAATAAAAGAAAAGGCAAGCCAGAAACTTTACGATATCAGAAAACAGATAATAGAAAAGCAAAGTACACTGGTTAAATCAATTAACAGCATAATGAAATCTCTGGACTCTGAAGGAATTGTCAGGGAGGATTACCTGACACTGCGTGATGGACGAATGGTAATTCCTGTCAAGGTTGAACATAAGAGACAAATCAGAGGGTTTATTCATTCTGAATCAGCAACAGGGCAAACTGTTTACATCGAACCCGAACAAACACTCGAGTTGAACAACGAAATCATTACTCTCGGTTTTGCAGAAAAAAGAGAAATTGAAAAACTGCTTAAAGATCTTACTTCCTTAATAGGTAAAGAAAGTGAAAAACTTAAAGTAGCATTATCGGCTATTTCATATATTGATACTGTATTTGCTCGTGCTAAATATTCAATTGAAACTATCGGATCTTTTCCTTCCATAAATAATAAAATTAGTTTTTACATAAATGATGCAAGACATCCCGTTCTATTGAAGAAACTTGGTAGAGAGAAAACCATACCTCTTAGTTTCAAACTTGATGATAAAAGAATTATTGTTATCACAGGTCCAAATGCTGGTGGCAAAACGGTTGTGTTAAAAACGATAGGATTACTAACTCTGCTGCTTCAATCAGGTATTCACATTCCTGTTGATCCCTATTCTAATTTTCATTTTTTTGAAAACGTGCTTGTAGATATCGGAGATGAACAATCACTCGAAGATGATTTATCGACTTTCAGTTCTCACCTGACAAATCTGAAAAACATTTTATTTGTCGGTAATCAAAACTCACTTGTTCTTCTTGATGAAATCGGAACTGGCACTGATCCGACTGAAGGCTCAGCTCTTGCTGCGGCAGTTTTATTAAATCTAAGAGAAAAGAAAGCATTGGTTTTTGCATCGACACATCATGGCAGTTTAAAGATCATTGCAAATTCGGAAATTGCTTTTGTTAATGCAGGGATGGAATTTGATCATCAGGAATTGCAACCCACATATAAATTTAAGCTTGGTGTTCCTGGTTCCAGTTATGCATTTGAAATCGCAAAAAGAATTGGTGTTGATGAGAAAATAATTACAACTGCTTCAGATTTAATGGACAGCGACAAATACCAGCTTGAATCTTTTCTTGCTGAATTGGAAGAAAAATCCAACAGGCTTGAAGAAAAAATGAAGCAGATAGAAATAGAAAATACGAGATTAGCAGGGCTTTCAGCTTTGTATAAATCGAATATCGAAAAGCTAGAGAAAGAAAAGAAGGAAATACTTAAGAACGCAAAAGCAGATGCTGAAGAATTTCTCAGAACCGTGAATAAAAAAGTTGAAACTGCAATAAAAGAAATCAGAGAATCAGGCGCTCAAAAAAATATAATAAAAGAAACCAAGAGAATTATCGAAGAACTGAAAAAAGAATCAGAAAATCTTTATTCTGCTGAAGTTGTTACAGAGACAAAAATATCCGATTTTAGTATTGGCAGCTTTGTGATCATCAAGAATACTTCAACTTCCGGGAGAATTGTCCAAATTGACAAGACAAGAAACAAAGCTCTAATCGAATCAGGTTCGATTAAAATGCAGGTCGATTTATCCGACTTGTTGATTGGAGATGAATCAAAGGAGCAAAGGGATTTAAGTCATCATCATAATTTACAGCACTCAGTTACTCAGTATCGGCTTGATATCAGAGGAAAAAAACCGGAGGAAGCTGATTTTGAAATACTGAAATTTCTTGATGACTCTTATATGAACAATCAGAATAGAGTGGAAATATTGCATGGAAAGGGAACAGGAGTATTAAAGAAGACAGTTAAGGATATACTTGACAAGCATGAAAAGGTAAAGAATTATTATTTTGCACCCATCGAATTTGGAGGAGAGGGAATAACAATCGTTGAATTAAAGTAGAGCACGTTTGTTCAAAAAAATATTAATAGCAAACAGAGGAGAAATTGCGGTCCGGGTTATTCGAACTTGCCGTGATTTTGGAATAAAGTCCGCATCCATATTCTCGGATGCAGACATTGCTTCTCTTCATACACGTTTAGCTGATGAAAGCTATCATATTGGCAGTTCGGCTGCATCCGATTCATACCTGAATAAAGAAAAAATAATTAAACTGGCGAAAGAAATTGGCGCGGATGCAATTCATCCTGGCTATGGTTTCTTTTCAGAGAATGCAGAATTCATAAGAGCACTTGAAAAAAATAAAATTACTTTTATAGGTCCTTCTTCGAAATCTGTTTCTTTAATGGGAAGTAAAACCGAAGCAAGGAAACTTATGGCAAAACATGGCGTTCCTATTGTTCCGGGAACAACATCGCCAATAAAATCTCTGGAGGAAGGATTGAGTGCAGCCAAAGAGATTGGCTATCCTGTATTGCTGAAAGCAGCAGCAGGTGGCGGCGGTAAAGGTATGCGCAAAATATCTTCAGCTGACGAATTTCAATCTGCGTTTGAAGCAACTAAAAGAGAAGCTTTAAAAGCTTTTGCTAATGATGATATCTATATAGAAAAGTTCATTGAAAATCCAAGACATATTGAAGTTCAGATTTTAGGAGACAAGCAGGGAAATTATGTCCATTTGTTTGAACGGGAATGTTCAATTCAACGCAGACATCAAAAAATAATTGAGGAAGCTCCTTCATCTTTTGTTGATGAAACAACCAGACAGAAAATCACTTCAGCAGCTGTTGATGCTGCTAAAGCTTGTGGTTACTACAACGCAGGAACAGTCGAGTTTCTGATGGATTCTGATAAGAATTTTTATTTCCTTGAAATGAACACACGTCTCCAGGTTGAACATCCAGTTACAGAATTGATTACAGGAAAAGATCTTGTAAAAGAACAAATTTATGTTGCTATGGGTAACAGCTTATCTTTCAAACAAAGTGATTTGAAGATAAATGGTCACGCACTTGAATGCAGAATTTACGCTGAAGACCCGATGAATGACTTTCTTCCATCGACAGGTCAGATAATTCGTTACTTACAACCGGCAGGTCCGGGAATACGTGTAGATTCAGGGTTCGATAGCGGTTCACAAATCACTGTTCATTATGACCCGCTTATTTCTAAACTAGTTAGTTGGTCTGATAGCAGAGATTCTTCAATTAACAGAATGCTTCGTGCACTCTCCGAATTTGTTGTCACTGGACTTGTCACAAATATTCCATTTTTAAAGATAATTGTTGACAATCCTTCCTTCAGAAAAGGGGATTTCAGCATAAATTTTCTTAATGAAGAATTTATGAATGAATTGAAAAAGGTAAATGAAAAACAGGAGTCGGCAGAAAAAGAAATAACAGCAGCAATAATCTCATCAATAATTAAATCCAAATCAACAGGAAGAAGCTACAAGCAATCTGATTCATCCAGCATAAATTCCTGGCAGGAACAGATGTATGAATGAATTTGTAGTTAGCGTGAACAATTCCAAAATAGATGTAAAGATTATTGATGAAAATAATCTGATTGCAAATAATGTCGAATACAAGTTTGAATTGTTGACTCTTTCAGATCATTCATACATTTTAAAATTAAATGAAAGAGTAATTGATTTAACTTCAGTGCAAATCGATAACGGCAATTTTAAAATATTCTTAGATGGACAACTGATTGAAACAGCTGTCAGGACTGCATTGCAGGAAAAAGCTTTTAAGCTGCTCGAAAATTCAGGTGAATTTCAGAAGCGACATACAGATGTAAAAGCGCCAATGCCGGGTCTGATTCTTAAAGTAAAGAAAAAAGAAGGCGATAAAGTTGAAATAGGTGATTCCATTATTATTTTAGAAGCAATGAAAATGGAAAATGATTTAAAGGCACATGCATCCGGCATCATTGAAAAGATTTATATAACTGAGGGTTCAGCGGTTGAAAAAGGCAATTTGCTTTTTTCAATTACTTAGTTTTCTTAAATAACATAATTCATCAATTCATATAGGAGGGATCCATTTGAAAAACTATCTTTACATCATCCTAATGATACTTGGCTTGTTTCCCGGTATCATTCTGGCGGGTGGATTTCAGATAAACGAACATGGAGCAAAAGCAATGGGACTCGGTGGCGCATTCACTGCAGTCGCAAATGATGCTTCAGCTATTTACTGGAATTCAGCCGGAATGACTCAGTTGAGAGGAACAAATTTTCTGTTGGGTTCGGCATTAATAGCTCCAAGCTCTTCTTTTCGTGGGGTATCACCATCAGTAGATATAACTCGAATGAAGAGTCAGGCATTTTTTCCGAGTCATCTATTTATTACTCATTCATTCACTGAATCATTTTCAGCAGGGTTAGGTTTGACCACACCTTTCGGATTAGGAACACATTGGAAGGATGGATGGGTAGGAAGATATCTTGCACTCGAAACTGAACTCAAAACATTTTGGGTGCCAATAACATTCGCATACAGTCCAATCGAAAACTTTTCGATTGGTGCTGGATTTATTTACAGCTTTGCTGATGTTTTGATAACCAGGAATAATCCACAAGCACCTTTTGCAGGTGATGCATACGTTGAATTGGAAGGTAATGACCAATTTGCTTATGGCTATACATTCAGTTTGATGTACAAACCCGTGAAAGAATTTACAATTGGTGCCTCATTCAGAAGTGAAGTCGAATATGAATTTGAAGGAACAGCTGTAGTTACCGGTGCTGAACAGCTTCAGGAAATTGGTGCATTTCCCGGTGGCGATGTAACTGCAAAACTTACAACCCCAATGAATATAGTTGGTGGATTGGCTTATCAGGTTATACCACAACTGAGATTGAGTGCAGATTTTCAGTGGATTGGGTGGTCCAGTTACGATTCATTAAATGTAAATTTTGTTGATCCTGATATGGAAGATTCAAAAAGTGCAAGATTATATAAAGATACTTATATAATCAGGTTCGGAGCTCAGTATGATTTGACCGATCAATTCTCACTGCTTGGCGGAGTCTATTTTGATAAGATGCCGGTTGATCCCGAATATGTAAGTCCAAGTCTTCCGGATTCTGACAGGTTGGGATTAAGTATTGGCGCAAACGCAAAAATATTTGACAGCTTTGGAATCTCCGGTTCTTATCTGTTCATCCGTGCAAAAGAATTGACTGTAACCAACTCGAAGGAAATTTATACAACCGGCGATTCACAATTTAATGGCACATATAATTCATCAGCCAATTTGCTGTCATTAAGTTTATATTATCATTTGCAATAGAAGGAGGAAGTTGAAATGAAAAAATTATATATATCAATAAGTCTTCTTTCATTTATTGTATTGGCAATAATTGGCTGCGAAGATTACAATGATCTCACAGCCCCTGAAATAAATTTCGGATCAGCTGATTTCAATCGTTTTGTATGTATTGGAAATAGTCTGACGATGGGAGAGCAATCAAATTCGATATTTGCATCAGCGCAAATGTATTCCTTTGGAAATATAATTGCAAAACATGTTGGAACGACATATGCTCAGGCAACAATTAGTGAACCAGGTTCCGTTGGCAGATTAGAAGTAGCTTCGCTGAATCCGTTTACATTGTACACAAATCCAGGACAAGGTTCTCCCACAAACCTTAATTATCCGGCGTCATATAATAATCTTGGAATTAAAAGTGCATTTATATATGATGTTATGAATGCCAGAAGTTCGACAACTTGTTATACTGCACAGCCTCCTTTTAATACGCCTAATCCCTTTTTTGATCTAGTGCTAAGAGGTTTAGGAACTCAAATGGAACTTGCGCTTTCTCAGGATCCAACACTAATTACCTTGTGGATTGGCAATAATGATATTCTGGCGTTTGCAACACGCGGAGGATTATTTCCACCTACTAATGCTACACTATTCCAAAATCAGTATACACAGATCCTGACTTCATTAAGTTCAACAGGAGCTCCTGTAATAATTGGAAGTTTGCCAAATGGATTGCTTACTCCATTTTTCACGACCGTCGGTCCTGGAATTGGTTTAGCGTTACAAGGCATACCCGGAGCTGCGGGATTAGTTTATCAGACAACCGGTGCACCTGGAATTGCTGTTGCAACTTCAAGTGATCTTATAAATCTAAGTACATTGGTTACCTTAAGTGGCTCATCCGCAGCAGGATTGTTGGGAAATACAACGGGTAAATATTATACTGACAATGGAATACCTGTTCCTGCCGGTGTTGATATTACTAAACCATTTGGGTTGACTCCTGAAAATCCATTTCCAAATGGGCTTGTTTTAGACCCAACAGAAATAGCGGCATATCATGCATTGAGAGATGGTTTTAATCAGATTATTTCGGGACTGGCATTGAACTTTGGTTATCATGTGATTAATTGGGATGATCTATTTACTCAGCTGGCTAGTACAAATGGCTTGGTAATAAATGGTGTGAATTTCTCTTCGACTTATATTCAAGGAAACTTCTTCAGTTTAGATGGAGTTCACCCCACAAGTCAGGGATACGGAATCATTGCAAACGAATTCATTAAAGCCATTAATGAAGAATGCAATGCACAAATACCTTTGATTGATGTTTCTACAATTCCAGGAAGCCTTGTATTTGAAGGGCAGGTAAGTATGGGTAAATATGGTATTCCAGTAATTCCATACGGATCATTAGATAATGTTTTATTTTAAAATTAAGGGATGGGAAACCATCCCTTATTTTCTTATATGACAAGTCAACTAAAAATATCGATAACGCTCGGGCTTCTATTCATAGTCATTTTCGGATGTTCATCATCCCAAGAGACCAAAGTACAGAAAATTGAAACAGACAGCTTGTACATTTTTGATGAGGTCCCACCTGAAGACATTTTCAAATTCGAATCACCGGAACAGCAAACTTTTGATGTTTTCGTTGTTCAGATTGGTGCTTTCTCGAGTCTTGAGCATGCAAAGGAATTTGCGGAGGAAAGTCGGATGACATTATCAAGAGATATTAAAGTTGAATATGTTCAGCAAAAAAATCTTTATGTTGTTTGGATCCATCCCCCGTTTGAAAACAAAATTGAAGCAGAAGCTTTCCGGAATGAAATTAGGCTAAAGGAAGAATTTAAAGATGCATGGATTGTCACTCTTGAATCTAAAAAATAAAAAAGGCTAAGCAATCAGCTTAGCCCTTGTCTCTTATTCCCTCACAGCATATAGAGCGTATTAAAAGATTAATTCTTTATTTAGTCTTGAGTATAGAGAATCAGTTATTCAAACCAGGAAACAATTTCCAATCCACCTGTACCCGGATATCCCGGTGGTGATGCAATCATCAAGCGTTGATCATATTTGTATCGTCTATTAAATCCCCAGATTTCACTTCCTTGGATGATACCGATCTGGACACGACTATAGTTTTGAATACCCCCAAGTAAATTAATATTACCGTTCGGCTCAGTAAATTTTGGCCATCCCGCACCAAAACCGCCTTTTTCACAGTAGATTGATGCATGAACATCTATGCTGGATTTATTTGCTGCGTTTTCTGTAATCTTTACATTGTTCCTCGATACTATGCCTAACATATCTTTAGAATCTGGATTAATTCTTGGATCTGAATTATATCTGATGTTATCGTCTAAATAGACATTACCCTTTGGTGCAGTTCCATCACAAGCGACAGTATATCTGCCTTTCACGGTCCCCTGAAGACGGAGAATGGCATTGTCAGCGAATATAACTCCATTAGGAGCTAAAGATGAAGCTAAAACTGTTGTCGGAATTTCATTGTAATTAAATCTATACTTAATGCTATCACCTACGAACGTAACGTAAACAGTGTCTTTACCTGAAAAAACATGTCCATCATCATTTGCCATAGATTTTAAATTATCTATCCCGCTTGGAGGAAAAGTAATGCTTACACCTGATTCAAATCCGCCTAGGAATCGCGGTGCATCCGCAGCTTCACTTGTGAGATACTTAACTGTACCTTTAGTAGTTGCTTTACCTACAAATACCGGGTGCTGATAAGCATTGATATTACCTTCGGAATGGAATGGACCCCAAATTGTATCTTTACCTGACCAGTAAAGATTAGTTGGGTCATTGATTGACAAGTAAGCAAATTTAGCAAAACTGCTAGGTTGAAATATCACTTCGATGGTTTTGTTAACACCACCATAATCAGCTGAAGTAATTAATTTTCGAATATTCCTCCAGGGATCTAAAACCTGAATGGAGGAGCTAAAAGATCCATTTTCGAAATTAATGTTGGTATAACCATCATCCCAGGCACCATTCAGGAATAATTGATTACAAGAAAGATTCGTTCCACTGACAGCTATGTTATGTGCAACTGTTCTAGCATGATAGTCAGCCATATTTTCAACTGTCTGTGTAGATAATTTATTAGAATTACTTCCCAGTATCATATAAAGAATGCTGAAACCCAGAACCAATATAAGTGATAATTTACCCATTCGTTTTTTCCTCCTTAACGATTAAAAAGATTTCTTGCAGCCATTCTGATTTGTCTCCAGAATATGGTTTGATATTTTTCATCATAAGCTGCTACATCTTCAACAATAATATCTATCTGCATTGAGTATATCTCTTGTGGATTTGCAATTGGAAAATTAAGTTTTGTACCGAGTGCATTATAAAATTCCATTTTAAATTGAGTCACGCCCAAGTTAACCCCAGTGGGAGTTTCATTATCAACAACCCTGTACAAATATCTATCTCTTGGATTAGGAGTGCCTGGAATATCCGTAGCAGCATCAAAGTAATAATGCATAGTATCAATAAAACCATTTTGATCCATATCAGTTAGATACTTGATACTTGTTGAATCAGCATAAAGGATAGCTTCTGTGGGGACTGGGATTTGCTGCCAGTCAGCACAATAACCGATTCGTCTAAAATCATTTTCCAAAATTTGTACAATGGTTGCTAAATTTGTTTGAGCTGTTAGGTTTCCAGTCCCGCGGTAAAGATCTTCAGTTGAGGAGTTTTGTAACCTGAAAATTGAAACCATAAGGATTCCTGCAATGACCATTGACCCTATTATATCTAAAATTACATTTGTTCCCATTTCTATGCTCCTATCTGAAATACCAATAACTAAAAAGAGAGGAAGTTTTAAATGTATCTGGTGTGAAAGGACTAGTAATCGTAACGTTAATTTTTTTATGCCAGGTTCTGCTAGCTGTAGATCCCAATATGTTGCTCGGGTCCACGTAAACCACCTGACACTTGATATCAAAAATTGCTGACGGCATTGTGCTGTCTCTTTTAGTAAATCCATTATAATCATCAAAGTCATTGAAAGTATCTTCTGATTCTCCGGTTTCAGGACCTAGTACTGAACTTAATTGAGTTAATACAGATACGGAGTTTGTATCGGTAAACTGGTCGAACGCTTTACTTTGCGCTTCCTCAATTATTGAGGTAGCTATTGAAGTTGCTAAAACTGCATATTGAGCCTGATCACGGATAGACTCGTTATTTAGGTTACCGGTATTCACTCGCAGCACAACCGCTGAGAGTAACATCATGGCACCGATTACCATTATCATTTGCCCTGTATTCATTTTAGATTTCTAATTGAGTTTATAATAATTGCTAATTTTAGATGAATTTCTATACCAAGAAGAGCTCGGTAAAATTTTCCACTGAATCATTTGAAAATCGAATCCACAATAATGAAGTAAAAAAGAAATGCAAAAATTGCTGTAAAAAAATGAGAGAACAGTTTTCTATTGTAACAATGATTTTTTGGTTTTATGACAATACTGACGCAAAATAGTTTCGTTTTCGTTACACCTTATTTTTTTTATTAGTAATGAATCTATTACTTGGATGCGTACTCTTGAATTGTTCTACATTGAATTTATTGGTAAATGGTAAGAAAATCTGACTGGGTATTTAATCAAACAGTTTTTTCTTTAGTTTTATTTGGTTATTTTTTGACAAATTTCAAACACAAAATTAACGATGGAGGGTTAAGATGGCTTTTTCCTTAAACAGAATTATGCTTATTGGTCGATTAGGCAAAGATGCTGAAACAAGATTTACAACAAACAATGTTTCAGTGACTAATTTTACACTTGCTACAGATTACCGATATAAAGGAAAAAACGGAGATTGGGTAAGTGAGACCACCTGGCATAATATCGTCTCTTTCAATTTATCAGATTATTATAAAGAAAATTTAAAGAAGGGGAAAAAGTTCTATGTCGAAGGAAGGTTAAGTAAACGGGACTATACTGATAAAGATGGTATTAAAAGATATAATACAGAAGTTATCACAGAAAAAATAATTCCATTAGAACCATCATCTGAAGCAGCATCTTCCGAAGACGAGGAAACTTCATCAGTTGCACCACAAAGCAATGAAAACGACGATCTGCCATTTTAGTTTTTTAATAGTGAAGGCTTTGAATATTCTTGGAGATTGACTGGCTATTTCAAATACTGCTGCTATTTGTTCTTCTATTAGCTTCAGCATTTTTTTCCGGATCTGAGGTTGCTTTTTTCTCTGTCAGACAAAAAGATTTAGATGAAGCTTTTAAATCTTCAAATCTGATATACAGGTATGTAAAAAATCTGATTTCTTTTCCAAGAAGATTATTAATTACAATCCTTGTTGGTAATACTGTTGTAAATGTTGCGGCTTCTATTGTTTCTGTTTCGATTGCTCTTGAGTTAGCTCAAATATACGGGTTAAAAGTAAATGTTGTTTTAACAATTCAGATAATTCTGATTACTATAATTGTACTCCTCCTCGGCGAATTACTGCCAAAAATATTTGCCTCAAAGCATCCAAGACTTACAATTAGACTTACTGCTGTACCTTTGTATTTTATTAGCACTATCCTGTATCCTGTGGCTGAGTCGATAACAGAACTGATAAGACTCACATTCTCAAAAGTTAAATTCGATAAAGTAAAGACTGCAATTACTGAGAGAGAAATTTCAGATCTTGCTCAATTGGGACATGAAAGAGGAACACTGGAAGAAGATGAACAGGAAATTATTTCCAGCTTTGTCGACTTCAAATCTGTTCTTGTTGCTGAAGTTATGATACCACGGGTTGATATAGTGGCAGTTCCTATTGATGTTAGTTACGACAAAATTATTGAAATAATTAATAACAGCGGCTTTAGTCGTTTCCCAATTTTTGATGGTAATCTTGATAAAATTCTTGGAATTGTTCATGCCAAAGATTTATTAAAATATCTGGAGACCCGGTCGTTTGTAGAAGCAGATACGATAAATAAAATTACACGAGAAGTTATGTTTGTTCCAGAGAGCAAAAAAATCAGCGATATGCTTAGAGAATTCCAACACAGAAAAATGCATTTAGCCATAGTCGTGGACGAATTCGGCGGAACTGCGGGATTAGTCACGCTTGAAGACATTATCGAAGAAATCATCGGTGAAATATGGGATGAACATGATCCTGAAGAAAATCCCGTGAAAATATTAACAGCAAATAAATTCAGTGTTTTAGGTAAAGTACCTATCTCCGATTTCAATGAAATCGTTGGAACTGA
Source organism: bacterium (assembly GCA_016716565.1). Classification (NCBI taxonomy): domain Bacteria; species bacterium. The sequence continues at coordinate 459,102 of JADJWC010000004.1, read as the reverse complement.
AACTATTCCTGAAAATGAAGATTATGATACAATTGCTGGACTGGTTATCAGCAGGGCAGGGAACATTCCTAAAGAAGGTTATGCGTTTCAATTAAAAGAGTACAAGCTTACTGTTAAGGAAGTTCTAAAAAAAAGAATCAAGCGGGTCGAAATCGAAAAAATATCCTGAATGAATTTTCATGAGGAAAAGCTGCTTTCTGAAATCTGTATTCATATTGACGGTTGTGATTGGTGTTCTGGTTTACATTATTCAGTATAAACTTGATGACTGGGTAATCAAACCTGGGAAAAAATTTATCATTAACGAATCGATTGAGAGCATTGACGATGAACTAATTACAATAAACGATTCTGCTAACAAAGATTCACTTAAAAGTCTCTTAAAATATTTTTTAGATAATGTTAAGTCTGTTGAAGAAATTGTAAATTTGGAAGAAGAAAAATTTGAAGAAGAGCTTAAAATTGCTCTTTCCGATAGCATAATTTCTGATAACGAAATTTCTAATTTAACTTCGATTTTGAAAAAGGTAGAATATGAGAAATCCAAGAGCAACTGAAATTAAAGTAGGCGTTACTGTTTTACTGGGACTGCTTGTATTCATATGGGTTTTAGGATGGGCAAAGAATTTTTCAGTAAGTTCTTCTGACAATCTTGTGCAGGTCCGTTTCAACAAAGTATCAGGTCTTGAAATCGGAAATAATGTAACTGTAAACGGAGTAAGAAAAGGAGTTGTAAAAGATTTTTTCATTCAAGGATCCTCTGTAATTGTTACTCTAAGTGTGAGCAATGAAATTCAACTAAAAAAGGATGCCCAGTTTTCTCTCGAAAGCACTGATCTTATGGGAGGAAGAAAGATAGAAATCGATCCCGGTATTTCTGATGAAAGCATTGATTATTCAGTAATCCAGCAGGGTAATTACATTACTGATATTGCCGGTATGATCTCTTTATTCAGTGATATACAGGACAAAATTAGTATCATAGCTAATGAATCCGTTAAAACTTTGCAGGGTATAAATTCCTTGTTGGAAGATGAAACTTTTATTCAGGGATTGCGAACAAGCGTTACCAATCTGAATAATGTAACGGCAAAACTTGAATTAATGATTGTTGAAAACAAGGAAAACATAAAACTGATTTCTGAAAACACAAAAGAAATTACCGCCGAAACAAAGTTATTTCTCAAAGAAAACAAACAGGATTTAGAAAAATCATTGCAAAACCTTAACTCAGTTCTAATGAAATCAGATTCTTTACTCACATCAATTAATTATCTGACGCAGGAAACAGCATCCGGTAGAAACAATCTTGGTAAAATTCTTTATGACGATTCATTATACATTAACCTAACACAATCAATGGAAATGTTGAAAAAGCTCAGCGGACTGATTCTTGAGCAACTCCAAACTGATGGATTAAAAGTAGATGCATATATTTTCTGATAGATTGTGGTTTTAAAATGGTGCTGGGTTTAGGTATAGATATTATAGAGATAGATCGCATAAAGAAAAGTATTGAGATGTATGGCGAAAGGTTTTTAAATAAAGTTTTTACACCGGAAGAAATCAGGTATTGCAGTTCAAAGTTTAACAAGTTCCAGCATTTTGCAGCCCGGTTTGCAGCCAAAGAAGCAGTCTACAAAGCACTTGCAAGCGGCTGGCAGGCTGGTCTTCGATGGAAAGACATTGAAATTCAGAATGATGCTGCAGGTATTCCATCAATAAATACATCCGGCAAGCTTAAATCATTTCTTACAGATGATACTCAATTGCGGATTTCCTTAAGTCACTCCAAAAATTATGTGACTTCAGTTGCAATAATCTTTAAAAATAATAATACACTCACTTCTAAGTCCTAACCGGAACCTTAATCTATCCAATAAAATCAATTGCTATTAAATATTGATATTATTAGTTTTTAAGCCAACAATTCAAGTATTATTTGAAAATTATATGTTAGTGAAATACTATACTATCTTTAATTATTCAACCATCGCAATAGTGATTGTGTTTCTGATTCTGATTTTAACTGAATCTGTTCCCAGAGAAACATATATTATTTTTTTAGTGATCACGATAATTATTTTAATCGCACGAATAGCTGCAAGAGTGTATTTAAATTCATATCTTAAAAAAAATAGTAAAGGAGAATAAGACTTCGAACCCTCGAAACGAACGAATGGTAAACTTAATGCAAAGGTGCTCATACTAAACCAGAGCTACGAACCACTTACTATCTGCAATATTAAAAAAGCAGTCATTCTTATGTACCTGGGCAAGGCTGAACTCGTTTTAAACGATGATGGTAAAGCAATCAGGTCAATGCAAAGACAATACCCCTGGCCAAGCATAATCCGATTAAGTCGATTTGTTAGCGTTCCTTATAAAAAAGTTGTATTGACTAGAAAAAATATTATGAGAAGAGATGGATATAGATGTGCTTACTGTGGAAGAGGTGACTTGACGTTAACCATTGATCATATTGTTCCAAAAGCTCGTGGTGGTGACGATTCTTGGGAGAATCTGGTTAGCGCTTGTACTCATTGCAATAATAAAAAGGGTGACCGGACCCCAAGTGAAGCAGGATTGTCGTTGCTTGTCAGACCATTTAAACCCAGCCACATAATGTTTATAAAAAATGTTGTTGGGCGAGTGGATGAAAAATGGAAACCATATCTCTACTTATCCTGAAGTTTTCATTTACATTCTTAAAAAAACGTCTATTATTCTTATCTTTACGCTGTAATTTCAACGATTTCAAGAATTTATGAAGAAAAAAAGAATCCTTAGTGGAATGCGTCCAACCGGTAAGCTTCACATTGGTCATTATGTCGGAGCGCTTGAGAATTGGGTGCAACTGCAGGATAAATATGAAAGTTACCATCTTATTGCAGATTATCATGTTTTAACAACTGATTTGAATACTGAAAATATTTACAATGATACTATTGATATGTTGATTGACTGGCTTTCTGCAGGATTAGATCCGACTACAAGTCCAATGTTTCGTCAATCGCAAATAAAGGAGCACACAGAACTTTATCTCATTTTCAGTATGCTTATTACTGCTAACAGACTTGAACGTAACCCAACAGTTAAAGATCAAGCGCGAGCGTTACATATTGAACAGATAATTTACGGTCATCTTGGATATCCCGTGCTGCAGGCTGCTGATATTCTTCTATACAAAGGCGATGCTGTCCCTGTTGGTGAAGATCAGGTTCCTCACATCGAAATTACAAGAGAGATTGCCAGAAAATTTAATAATCAGTACGGTGATGTTTTCCCTGAACCAGAAGCGCTGTTAACTAAATTTTCGAGATTACCCGGTTTAGATGGAGCTGCAAAAATGAGCAAGTCGCTCGGCAATACTATTCTTTTATCGGATGAACCTGAAACGGTAAAAGCAAAATTGAAGAAAGCAGTAACAGATCCACAAAAAATTCGTCGTAACGATCCCGGACGTCCGGAAATCTGTTTGGTGTTTGCATATCATAAAAAATTTAATCCTGATGAAGTCAAACAAATAGAAACTGATTGCCGCTCCGGTGCACTTGGTTGCGTTGATTGTAAATTAAATTGTGCAAACAAAATCTCGGCATTTCTTGCACCGATAATTGAAAAACGTAAGTACTACGAAAATCATAACAAAGAAGTACTCGAAATTCTTGCAGATGGAGAGATGCGTGGTAAAAAAGCTGCGGCTGATACAATGTCAGAAGTTCACGAGAAGATGAAATTCGGATGAGATGTACAAAGTAAGATTAAATCAATTCGAAGGTCCGCTCGATTTATTACTCTTCTTTATTAAGAGAGATGAACTGAACATCTACGATATTCCTATTGCGAGGCTTACAAAAGAATTTCTTGATTACGTCAATCTTATAAAAATTCTTGACCTCGAAGTCGCGGGTGATTTTATATTGATGGCTTCAACATTGATGCATATTAAAGTTAGAATGCTGCTGCCTCGTGAAGTGGATGAGAAAGGTGAAGAAATCGATCCGAGGGCTGATCTGGTTAAAGCCTTGCTTGAGTACAAGCGATACAAGGAAATGTCCGAAGAGCTGTCTTATTTTGAATCCAATCAAAGAAGAAGAAAATTCAGAGGAAATTTCTCTGAAGATCTAAAAGAAGCACCGCACGAGTATGATATTCTTCTAAAAAATGTTTCCATCTACGATCTGGCTAAAGCATTTAAGTTTGCTATTGATCAGATTAAAGATGAGCCCGTGCATCAGGTTAAAAAGCTTAACGTCTCAATTGATGAACAAATGAATTTCATTCAAAGCAAGCTCAACGAATTTCCTGAACTGCATTTTCTAAAATTGGTTGAAGAACTTACCGAAAAGATTAGGATAATTGTAACATTTATTGCATTGCTTGAAATGGTAAAAGCCGGAAGAATAGCAATCCAAACTTCAAAAGTTTTTAATGATTTTATCATAATGAAAAAAGAAAATGGATAACACATACAACTCAGTGATTGAAGCCTTGATATTTTCTTCAGACGATTCACTATCTCCGGAAGAAATAATAAGAGCAATAAAATCAATCGATGGTGAAGATGTTGAAATATCTAAACAAGATGTTGATACTTCAGTTGATCAGCTAAATAAGAAGTATGAAGAAAATAACAACGCTTTTAGAATACTCAGAATTGCTAATGGATATCTGTATGCTACTATGGAGCAGAATGCAAAATATGTTGGTTATCTTTCATCAGAAAGAGCTAAACGCCGTTTAAGTCAGGCAGCGCTTGAAACGCTTGCTATAATTGCTTATAAGCAGCCGGTAACTAAACCTGAACTAGAAACAATTCGCGGTGTGAATTCAGATTATATACTCACAACATTACTTGAAAAAAATTTAATCACTATAAAAGGTCGCGCTGAAACGGTTGGCAGACCTCTTTTATACGGGACTACGGATGAGTTTCTGAAATACTTTGGATTGAATAACTTGTCTGATCTGCCAAAGCCAAGAGAGATAGATGAAATTATGCAGGATGAAGATTTCATCGAGCAAAAAAGGAAAATTATGATGGTTGATCTTGAAGAAAAGTTAGAGGATTCTCTCGGAGAAACAAGAGCTGATGAAAATCAGGATCAATAAATTTCTTGCTGATAGCGGAATTAGTTCCCGTCGTAAATCGGAAGAATACATTCAGCAGGGAAGAGTTGCTGTTAATGATCAGGTGATACGTGATTTTGGACATCGGATAGATGCTGAAAAAGATGTGGTAACTCTTGACGGGGAAAGAATAAAACAAAAAAGACATATTTACATTTTATTGAATAAACCTAAAGGATACATTACTTCCGTTTCTGATGACAGGAATCGAGCAACAGTCCTTGATCTGGTAAATGTAAAAGAAAGAATTTATCCTGTTGGCAGACTTGATTATGATACTACCGGTCTACTTTTTCTTACAAACGATGGTGAATTTTCGCAGCTGCTCACTCATCCTGGAAATAAAGTCATCCGGGAGTATGAAGTAAAGATTGATAATCCGTTGGAAGAAAAAGATAAATTAAAATATTTAAATGGTGTTTCGCTCGATGGGAAGCGGGGTAAGTTTATCAGCATCTCTTTCAAAAATCAAAAAGATAAAAAAAATATTCTGATTTCCTGCGAAGAGGGCAGAAACAAATTTGTAAAAAGAATGTTCCGCAAACTTGGATACACTGTTGTGGAATTAAATAGATCTTCTTTTGGAGGCATTAAACTCGATATTCCAAAAGGTAAATATCGCAGCTTATCAACAAATGAAGTTGAACTGATCAGACAAAAATATTCTAAATGAATCATTAAGGAGAAATTGTGGAAAATAATATCACTGATATAAATGTGCTCATCAAAAGAAGATATGAAGAACTTGAAGAATTGAAGAACAAAGGCGTTGAAACATTTGCCTATTCCTATGAAGTCGATAATTACTCTGAAGATATAAAAAATGATTTCGCAAAATATGAGAATAAGGATGTGAAAATTGCCGGCAGAATTATGACAATTAGAAGAATGGGGAAAGCTTCCTTTGCTCATATAATGGATCAGAAAGGTAGAATTCAAGTCTATCTGAAAAAAGATGATATTGGTGAAAGCTACGATGCTTTTCGTTTGATGGATATCGGTGACATCATCGGAGTTGAAGGATATGTATTTAAAACAAAAACAGGTGAAATTTCCGTTCATGTTAAATCGCTCAAACTATTAGCAAAATCTCTACGTCCACTGCCAATAGCAAAGGAAGCAGAAGATGAGCAGGGAAATAAAATAGTCTATGATCAGTTTGCTGATAAAGAACTAAGATACAGGCAGAGATATGTGGATCTTGTTGTTAATCCACATGTAAAAGATGTTTTTATTAAACGATCAAAAATTATTACTGCAATCAGAAGTTTTCTTGACAGCAAAGGATATCTTGAAGTCGAAACTCCTGTTCTTCAGCCATTATACGGCGGTGCTTCAGCAAGACCATTTATTACGCATCATAACGCACTCGATATTGATTTATTTCTGAGAATTGCTGATGAATTATATCTAAAGCGATTGGTAGTCGGCGGTTTTGATGGTGTTTATGAAATCTCAAAAGATTTCCGGAATGAGGGAATGGACAGATCTCACAATCCAGAGTTCACAATGCTTGAACTTTATGTTGCTTATAAAGATTATTTCTGGATGATGGAACTTGTTGAGGAACTATTCGGACATGTTTGCAAGACAGTATTCAACACTACAGAATTTGTTTACGAAGATAAGAAAATTAATTTCGCTCGACCATGGAAGAGAATAAGTTATGTGGATTCAATTGCTGATAAAACCGGTGTAAATGTTATCGAAGCATCTGAAAAGGATCTAAGATCATTAGCTAAAAACCTTGGAGTTGAAATAAGCGGACTATTCGGTAAAGCAAAACTGATTGATGAAATTTTCAGTCAGGTCGTCGAGTCTGAAATAGTTCAACCGACGTTTGTAGTCGATTATCCATTGATTCTTTCCCCATTGGCAAAAAAGCACAGAAGCAAAGAAGGATTAGTTGAAAGATTTGAAGCTTATGTTGCAGGAAAAGAAATCTGCAATGCGTTTTCGGAATTAAATGATCCGATCGATCAAAGAAAACGATTCGAAGAGCAGGTCAAAATGCGAGAAGCCGGAGATGATGAAGCACAGCAGGTTGATGATGATTTCTTAAGATCGATGGAATATGGCATGCCACCAATGGCTGGACTTGGCATCGGGATTGACCGTCTCGTAATGCTTTTTACAAATCAATCATCTATTAGAGATGTGATCTTCTTCCCGCAGATGAAACCGCAGGTTTAAGCACTTATCCATCTATTTGACCGTGGATAAAATCATTCATATCATTTATGAATTATTTGATTTATTTTCGATTAAATAATTTTAGGAGACTAAATGAACAATAAGATTTTAAGAATTCCAGTCGTAATTATTATTCTTACCATAGGAATAGTTCTCGGAATTCAGATAGAAAAGGTTTTTTCGGATGACACTCTGCGCGATGGCGTCAGGAAACTAAACGATGTTCTCTCCTACACTCAACGATATTATATAGAGGAAGTAGACACACCAAAGCTTGTCGAATCGGCGATTAAAGGAATTACTGATGAGCTTGACCCGCATTCATTTTACATTTCAGCAAAAGATTTTACAGCAGTTGAAGAATCATTTCGTGGTGATTTTGAAGGAATTGGAATTGAGTTTCAAATAGTCAATGATACTCTTACAGTTGTGTCACCAATTACAGGTGGACCGAGCGAAGCACTTGGAATTTTACCAGGTGACCGGATTGTAAAAATTGAAGGCGAAGATTGTATTGGAATTACAAATGATGGTGTTAGAAAAAAACTCCGTGGAAAAGCAGGTTCAAAAGTTAAAGTTTCCATAAGTAGAATTGGTATCAATGATTTAATCGAATATGAGATTACTCGTGATAAAATTCCAATTTACTCTGTGGATGCAAGTTTAATACTTAAGGACAAGACAGGATATATAAGTGTTTCTCGTTTTTCTGAGACAACACTTGATGAACTTAACGATGCACTGAACGATTTGAAGCAGAAAGGAATGAGCAAGCTTATTCTCGACTTAAGAGGAAATCCCGGCGGATATTTAAGTCAGGCAGTTGAAATGGCTGATCTGTTTATTGATGGTGAAAAGAAAATCGTTTATACAGAAGGAAGAAGAAAAGATGCGAACGAAGAATATTTTGCTTCAAAGAAGTCGCCGTTTGAAAAAATACCGCTCATCGTTTTGATAAATCATGGTTCAGCAAGTGCAAGCGAAATCGTTTCAGGTGCAGTTCAGGATTGGGATAGGGGATTGATAGTTGGTGAAACATCTTTTGGAAAAGGATTGGTGCAGCGTCAATTTACATTACCGGATAATTCTGCTATCAGACTTACAATCTCAAAATATTTTACTCCTTCCGGCAGATCTATTCAAAGAGATTATAAAGACAAAAAGAAATACGAAGAATTTTATGCCAGTATGGATGATACGAGTACAAAAGAAGGTGAAAATTTAAATCATGATGCCGAACAGGATACGACTAAGCCCGTTTTTAAAACGAATAAAGGCAGAACGGTTTATGGCGGTGGGGGAATAACTCCTGATTATATTCTTAAAACCGAAAGAATTACCGGATACACAAGCGATCTCCTTCGAAAAAATATTTTTTACCAATACATTCTACAATTCATTGAAAGTCGAGGTAATGGTATCGGTTTAAAGTATGATAATGATCTTAATCGTTTTGTGAATGAATTCAACTTTACTGAAGACGATATTAACAAATTTATTTCCTTTGCTTCTTCGAAAGAAGTTGAATTAAATGAAGAACAGTTTAATATGGATAAAGAGTATATATCTACACGACTGAAAGCACAGCTCGCTAGAAATTACTGGAAGAACGATGGCTGGTATTCTGTAATGCTTACAACTGATAATCAGGTAGAAAAAGCTATGAGTTTATTTGATGAGGCTAAACAAATAGCTGATCTTAAATGAAAAACCTGGCGATTATCTTTTTAACGTTTGAATTGTTTGTGTATGGAACTGCTCAAACATCTTCAAAAAAAGATAATCATATTCATTCAAATTCATCTGAACGTTTAGTCGTAGGCGAGGATTTAACCTATATAGTAAAATACGCTTTCTTCAATCTTGGTGAAGTAAGATTTAAGATTGTCGAAAAAACTGAAATTGATAATACGCCGGTATACAAAACAATTGCGTACATTGATTCATACGCGGATCTTCCATTTGTGAGTCTACACCAGATATACGAAAGTTATATTGACTCAGCACTTTTTCCGTTAAAGTTTTACGCTAAAATATTTGGTGATGATACAGTTTTCGTAAAGTATAAATTCACTGAAAATAAAAAAGTTGAAATGAAAAAGGGAAAACTGGGTGCTTCAAAGTTGTGGCTTGATTCAACAGCGACTACTAAACAAAGAATGCAGGATGGATTATCAATCCTGTATTATGCAAGAATGAATTTTGGTAAGCAGAGAACGGTTTCAGTTCCTTGTTTTGTAAACGAAAGAGAAGAAGAAGCAATAATTAATTTTAATATTCAAAGTGAACCGGTTTCAATCGATGCAGTTAATTATGAAATTGATTGCCGTTATTTAGATGGTGCAACCGATTTTGTAAGTGTGTATGGTCTTACTGGTGATTTTGAAGGATGGTTTAGCAATGATTCTTTTTCCGTACCGATAAAAGCTAAATTAAATGTTATCATCGGCAGTATTAACCTCGAATTGATTAAATGGAATAAAAATTTATGGAATCCTCCGGCATACAAAAATTGAGTGAAGAAGTTAAAATATTGCCGTACCGTGGGACCTTTCCAAACCTGGGTGAAAATGTATTCCTTGCTTCGGGTGTAAAAATTATCGGCGATGTTACGATTGGAAAAGATTCCAGCGTTTGGTACAACACTGTTATTCGCGGGGATGTCCATTATATCAAAATTGGTGAAATGACGAACGTTCAGGATTGCTCTATGCTTCATGTCACGAATGGTAAATTTCCACTTAACATCGGGAACAAAGTCACAATTGGACATTCCGTCTCTTTACACGGCTGCACTTTGAACGATTTATGCTTGATTGGAATAGGAGCAATCGTTCTTGATGGTGCGGTTATTGAATCAAATTCGATGGTAGCGGCAGGTGCGCTTGTAAAGCAAAATTTTAAAGTTCCATCAGGAAAGTTGGTTGCCGGTGTACCTGCAAAAGTAATACGCGATTTGACAACAGATGAAATTGAGAATATTGAGGCCGGAGCCTACCGCTATGTTGAATATGCTCGCATTACAGCTGAATCATTAAAGTGAATAATGTAAGGTCAAGTTAGTGGTAAAAAATTTAAATGTTTATTCAGAAGATTTATCTATAAATAAAAAGGCAGTTCATTCACTCATATCTGCAATCACTAAAGAGTATTCTCTTAGCATCACATCGCTTTCAATAAGTTTTATTAATTCTAATGAAATAAAGCAAATAAATGAAAAGTACTTGAGCCACGACTATGAAACTGACGTCATTACATTTAATTATTCGAGGCAGAAAAAAAATATCGATGGCGAAATTTTAATATCGTTTGAAGAAGCTAAGCTTAACGCAAAACGATATAATGTAAAATTAGGACAAGAACTTATGCGTTTAGTCATCCATGGGATGCTTCATTTATTGCATTTTGATGATAAAAATGAAGAAAGTAAAAAAATTATGAAAAAAGAAGAAAATAAGTTGATAAATAGATTTAATTTTACTTTATTCGCAGGTAAGTAATGAAAGGTCTGTGGTTAAAGTGAAATTAGTTATTAAATCTATTTAATAAACCATTGATTAAGCATTTACCAATTGATACCTCACTCAAAAATAATTTTTCCAATATACATTATATTTTATTATTCGTTTCGCAGAACCATCGGGAAGATTTAAGTTCATGAAGATTGATCAGATTGTTGATGGATATATAATTTATCTCAGAAATGTAAGGCGCTATTCACCGAATACGGTAAAGTCATATAAAGCTGATTTGATGGACTTTATAAGCTATTGTACTGAGAATAAGAAAACGGAAATTGCTTTAATTAATGAGAGATTAATAAAATCATACTTGATGAATTTAAGTGAGCAAAAAATTGAGAAAATATCCATTGTTAGAAAATTATCTTCTTTGCGCGGCCTCTTCCGATTTGCGTTTAAGGAGGACTTGATTAAAAATAATCCTGCCTCACAGGTGAAAAACCCGAGAACTTCCAAAAAACTGCCTGAAATTGTTTCCGCCGAAAACATCACGAAAACATTTGAACTTGTTGACGAAGCAGATGAGAATCCTGAATTAGTAAAAGTTATTTTTGAATTATTGTATGGCTGTTCGCTTCGCGTTTCTGAAGTATGTAATTTGAAAACTGGTGATGTGGACTTACATAAAGGAATGATCAGAGTTCTTGGCAAAGGTTCAAAAACCAGGATTGTTCCTATCGGAGAAAAATCAATAAAGAATCTGGCAGAATACTTGAACTATTCACCTCCAGAGAATTATTCTGAGCCATTTGTTAGAAATAAAAATGGTAAAAAGCTTTATGAAAAATATGTTTACAGGTTAGTAAATAAATATCTGGGTAAAGTTACCGATATAAAAAAGAAGAGTCCGCATATTTTACGTCATAGTTCTGCTACACATATGCTTGATAGAGGTGCGGATCTTCGAGCAGTAAAAGAGATACTTGGTCATGAAATCTTAAAACAACGCAAATTTATACTCATGTGAGCATTGAAAGGCTCAAACAATCATATAAAAAATCTCATCCAAAATCTTAGGAGTATGTCATGAATATCACAATAACAGCCCGCAAGTTTAAAGCAAGAGAAACATTAAAAGATCATGTTAAGGATGAAGTAAAATCTTTATTGAAGTTCAATGATAGTATAATCAGTGCAGACGTGATTCTTAGTTTTCAGAATAGTCACGACAGCATTAAGAAGGCTGAGATAAGCCTGCACATTCCTGGACAAACATTAATTGCAACTGAAGAATCAGATGAATTTACAAAATCAGTAAGCGGTGCTTCTGAAAAATTATCGAGACAGTTAAAGACACTAAAATCAAAGAGGAAAAGCAAAACAATTGACAATCGTAACTGATAAATCAATTTCAAGAAAGGAATTTATTACTGTAGATTTTTTCTATAGTAATGCGAAGAAAATCGGCAAGCTTGAATTGCTTTCAGAAAATCCTGATCTTGAGCGTAAAATTACGGATCAGAATGTTCACCGGCCGGGCCTAGCTCTGGCCGGATTTGTTGATCTTTTCTCCTACAACCGTGTACAGATTTTTGGAAATACTGAGGTAAGGTATCTGAAGAAATTGTCGACCGAACAACAGGAGAAGGCTTTACGAACAATTTTCCAATTCAGTGTTCCTTGCATAATTCTAACGAATAAAAATAAACCAATTCCAGCTCTTCTGGAACTAGCTAAAGAAAAAGGTGTAGCAGTGTTTGGCTCACCATATACAACAACAAAATTAGTTTATCTGCTAAGTGATTTTCTTGATGATCAGTTTTCACAGAGAATTACTATTCATGGATCATTCGTTGATGTATACGGAGTGGGAATTTGTTTTGTCGGTAAATCTGGGGTAGGGAAGAGTGAAGTTGCACTAGATTTGGTAGAAAGGGGACACAGACTTGTCGCCGACGACGTCATAATCTTGACTAAAAAAGGTGAAAATATTTTAATTGGCTCTGGTACCGACCTCGCGAAGCATTATATGGAAATCAGGGGCCTTGGCATTATTGATGTTGAGAGAATATTCGGAATCCGAGCAATCCGATACCAAAAACGGCTTGAAATACTGGTTGAATTGGAAGTCTGGGATGAGAAAGCACATTATACAAGAACCGGTCTTGAGGAAAAATCAATGACCATCTCAGAAATTGAAATTCCCTATATACAATTGCCAATTTTACCGGGTAAAAATATAACTGTTATTTCAGAGGTGATAGCTCTGAATTATCTTCTAAAACATTATGGATACAATGCAGCTGAAGCCTTTAAAAAACGGCTTTCTGAGCGGATTTCAGATAAAAATTCAAAAACTCAAAGAGCCACAGATTATTTTGAACACGACTTCGAATAAGTCCTCAGAAGGCTTGTATCAATTACTCTAAATAGTTATTTTTGCGCACCGTTGTATGAATAAATTATTCTACTTTTCAAAAACTAACCTTAAGTATATTGAAATCAAGAGTTTCAAGCTAAAGCTATTTGCGATGCTTCTAGCTTTGTCTCTTTTTTTCGCCGCATTATATGTACTCGTCTACTATTTTATTGGTATTGGTAATAACCCTGATATTACTATTACATCATTGAAAAACGAAAATAGAGCGCTGAAGAAGGAAATCGAGAGACTATCAGAATCATACAGTGAATTACTTACTGATGTTGAAGATATTTCTGAATTAAATTCTGAATTACGAATCTCTGCTAATCTTGAACCAATATCTGACGAAGAAAGAATGCTTGGTGTCGGTGGTAGTGAAAATTATCTCTCAACAAACCTTAATATTCGTGATGCTGAAGTCCAAAATCTTTTAAGTTCAGTTAATGAAATGATACGAGAAATAGAATTTGAAAAGAGTCAGACAGCCGAGATTGCAGAGAAACTTCGATTAAATGAAGAATTATACAATAGCATCCCGGCCATTTTGCCAGCACCTGGAAATTATTCAATCCATGATTTTGGTATGAGAAGACATCCAATTTTAGGTGTACGAAGATTTCATCACGGCATCGATATAAACTGCAATACAGGGACAGAAATTCTTTGTCCCGGTAATGGAAAGGTCATTGTTGTTGAACGACAAGCTGGATTTGGTCTTGTCGTTGAAATTGATCATGGCTTTGGATATAAAACAGTGTATGCTCATTTATCAAAAGCAGTTGTTAAAGTTGGTGAAAAAGTTAAAAGGGGACAAGTTATTGCTAAATCCGGCAACTCCGGTTTATCTTCTGGTCCACACTTACATTATGAAGTTCATCATAATGGTATTACACTTGATCCAACGGACTTCTTCTTTGATGATTTAACATTTTTTGATTTAGACACTTCAACTATTTCTCTAACGGAAAAATAATATATGATCTGGACAGTTGAATTAGCTGCATATCTTGATGATGCTCCATGGCCTGCAACTAAAGAAGAATTAATTGAATATGCTGACAGGATAGGTGCACCATATGAGGTAATCGAAAATTTAAAAGAACTCGAAGATAGTGATGAACCATATGAATCTATCGAAGATATCTGGCCAGATTATCCTTCTGATGAAGATTTCTTTTATAATGAGGACGAATTCTAATTGGTGCATTCAGGCACCATAAAATTGGATTCTCATCTCGATATTATTCCCGGGCAAAACAGAGTTAAAACAACTTTATATAATTTTCTTCAAGCAAATTCAATTCCGAATGCATTTCTCTTTACCGGTATCGATGGCAGTGGAAAAGTAAATGCTGCAATTCAATTCGCAAAATCCCTGGTTGCGTATAAAAAATTTAAAGACTCGGAAAATGCTGTTAGATTTATTGAATTACTCCGGGAACCATATGTAAAATTGATTTTTCCACTGCCGCGTGGAAAAAATGAAACAGATTCAAGTTCTCCCACAGAAAAACTAACACAGGATGAATTAGAAATCGTCAGGGAACAAATCGACACTAAAGCTGCTAATCCATTCCATAAAATTTCTATTCCAAAAGCAAATTCAATTAAGATTAATAGTATCAGGGATATCAAAAGATTTCTCTCGATGCAGTATGATGAAATTAGTTATCGTTTTATTATAATTCTTGATGCTCATTTAATGAACGATGAAGCACAGAATGCATTGCTTAAAAGTCTTGAGGAACCACCTGAGAGAGTAATCTTTTTTCTTTCAACACCTTATTTAAGCAGATTAAGATCAACAATAGTTTCCCGATGCTGGAAAATTAATTTTGATCCTTTAGCTGAAAATGAAATTGTTTTTATACTTCAAAAGTATTTTAACATTGATGAGAAGGTTTCAGTCGAAGCTGCACCTTTTTCAATGGGTTCAGTTCACACTGCTCTGAATCTGATAAATTTGGATATTCATAGTCTTAAGGAAAAAACAATTTCGATACTCCGGTATTCGTTTGGTAGAAAATTTGATTCAGCTTTTACTGAACTTAATTCTGTATTATCGGAAAATAATTCAGATATTTATCCGATCATTGTCTCAATGATTCTCACCTGGATTAATGATGTTCAAAAACACAGATTGAGTAATAATAAAATCTATTTTAAAGATCATATCGAAACTCTGGAAAAATTTAATAACAAATTTCCTGATGCGGATCTTGTTAATTTAACAGCACGGCTCGACAAACTTTCAATTCTTCCAAGAAATAATATTAATCCTTCCTTACTAGCTGCCAATCTTATATTTGAGTTGTCCTCACTTGTGATGAATTAATTATCCACCTTTTTGATTTATCTGAATCTTTGGGAATATTTCCTTAAATTTCAGAATAAATTTATCATAAAATTGGAGAACAGTATGAAAAAAGTTGTAATTACTTCTGCCAAGAGAACTCCAATTGGTTCATTCAATGGTTCGCTATCTTCATTATCAGCAAGTAAGCTTGGGAGTATGGCAATCAAAGGGGTTCTCGAAGATTCAAAAATTTCACCGGAAATTATTGATGAAGTTATTATGGGAAATGTTTTGACAGCTGGAATTGGTCAAGCGCCGGCAAGACAAGCCGCCATCTTCGCTGGATTACCAGAAAAAACTGAGTGTATGACAATCAACAAAGTTTGTGGTAGTGGATTAAAAGCAGTCATGCTTGCAGCTCAGGCAATTCAAACAGGAAATGCTGAAATCATTATTGCTGGTGGACAGGAAAGTATGAGTAATGCACCATATATCCTTGATAAGGCAAGAAATGGTTATCGTCTTGGCAACGGTGAAATAATTGACTCGATGGTTAAAGATGGGCTCTGGGATGTTTACAACAATATTCATATGGGTAACTGTGCCGAAGCGTGTGCTAAAGAATTCAATTTTACTCGGGAGGAGTTAGATGCGTTTGCAATCAGCTCTTATAAAAAAGCGATTGAAGCTCAAAAGAATGGAAGATTTAAGAATGAAATTATTGAAGTTAAAGTGAAAGCTGGTAGGGAGGAGATCACTGTTAATACGGACGAGGAACCGGGTAAAGTAAACTTTGATAAAATACCAGCACTTAAACCGGTATTTGATAAAAACGGTGTTGTTACTGCTGCAAATGCTTCCAGTATCAATGATGGTGGCGCAGCATTATTAGTCATGAGTGAAGAAAAAGCAAAACAGCTTGGACTAACTCCGCTCGTTGAAATAGTTGACCAGGCTTCGGCAGCAAAAGCCCCGATGCAGTTCACAACAGCTCCGGCAGATTCAATAAATAAAGTACTTAAAAGCAAACTTAAAAATATCTGATATCGATCTTTTTGAAATTAATGAAGCTTTTGCTGTTGTGTCTTTAGCAAATAATAAATTGCTCGGACTCGATGATACCAAAGTAAATGTAAATGGAGGTGCAGTTGCTTTAGGTCACCCTATAGGGGCTAGCGGAGCACGAGTACTTGTAACTTTAATACACGAGATGAAGAAAAGAAATTCAAAATACGGCTTAGCTTCGCTGTGTATTGGTGGTGGTGAAGCTTCATCATTAATTGTAAAAAATTATCATTAGAAAGGGAGAAAATGAATATTAAAAAGGTCGCTGTAGTTGGTGGTGGAACAATGGGTAATGGAATAGCACACGTATTTGCCCTTAATAATTATAAAGTTTCTCTTGTTGAAATGAGTGAAGAGTTAGCTGACAAATCGATCGATACAATTACAAAGAATTTAGATCGACAAGTAAAAAAGGATGTCATCAAAGAAGAAGATAAGCAGAGGACTTTATCAAATATTACGAAGGTAGTTGGCTTGGATAATGTTGCTAATGATATTGATCTTGTTATAGAAGCAGTATTCGAGGATAAAGCTGTTAAGTTATCTATTTTTAATAAGTTAAATAATATAGTTAATTCTGATTGTATCTTTGCAAGCAACACATCTTCTATATCAATTACTGAATTATCAGCATCAACAAGACCTGACAAATTCATAGGAATGCATTTTATGAATCCTGTTCCAATGATGAAGCTTGTAGAGATTATCCGTGGTTATTCCACCAGTGATGAGACCTACAATACGATTAAAATGCTTTCGGAAAAACTAGGTAAAGTTCCGGTAGAAGTTTTTGATTATCCTGGATTTATTTCAAACAGGGTTCTGATGCCGATGATTAACGAGGCAATCTTTGCACTGATGGAAGGTGTTGCATCTGCAGAAGATATTGATACGGTTATGAAGCTTGGAATGAATCATCCAATGGGACCACTTACATTAGCTGATTTCATTGGACTGGATGTATGCCTTGCAATTATGGAAGTGCTTTATAACGGTTACAATGATTCAAAGTACAGACCTTGTCCACTATTAAAGAAAATGGTCGCCGCAAAGAAATTCGGCAGAAAAACAGGTGAAGGTTTCTTTAAATACGATAAGTAATTATTTAATGAAATATTGAAATCTGATAATAAAAATTCCTCATTGAAATTCTTTCTATGGGCAAAGGAAACTCGTGAATTCATTCAGAATAAATTACGAAAATTATCTTTGCCCGATTACCTTAGTTTCTCAATTTATGCAATTCTTATTGGAATATTTGCAGGCTTAGCTGCAGTACTTTTTCATAAATCTATCGATTTCTTCAATAGACTTTTTTTTGAGCAGACAACAGAGGGATTATTTTTTCTTGGAGCTGCAGCAGTAATCGTTTTACCAGCTATTGGAATGCTTATTCAAGCTTTGATGATTAAGATGGCGCCGGACATTGCACAAAAAAAAGGTGTTTCAGAAGTCATCAAATCCGTTGCTCTGCGTGGAGGTTATATTCCATTAAAGACCACAATCTTTCATTTCTTAGCGCCTGTTATATGTATTGGATCCGGAGGAACAGTCGGACCTGAAGGTCCTGCTGCACAATTAGGCGGTGGAGTCTCGAGTAAGATTTGTCAAATACTAGGTCTCTCTGATTTAAGAAGAAGAGTGTTCACTGCTGCTGGTTCAGGTGCTGCAATTGCAGCAATATTCAATACGCCGCTTGGCGGAGTTTTCTTTGCAATTGAACTTATTTTATTGAATGATTTCAGCGCGCCTACACTTTCTGCAATTATACTTGCATCGGTGACTGCCAGCACTATTTCACGAGAATTGCTCGGTAATGAGTCTGTAATATTCTTTACTTCGACAAATGCCGGAAGTTACCACTATTTGTATATGTATTTGATGCTTGGAATAATAGGCGGTTTGTTATCGGTACTTTATCTCAAATATACAAACTCAACCAGCTACTTTTTCAAGAAGAAGATTTTTTCAAGGGGTATTCCACAATGGCTGCTCATGATCGTTATTGGATTGGCAGTTGGCGTTTCGGGATTTTATTACAAAGATATTTTCGGAATTGGATACACAGGTATTAATAATATCCTTGCTGGAAAAGTTATCTGGAAAGTAGTCTTGGTTCTATTTGCTCTGAAATTTATACTTGTCCCATTAATTATCAACTCGGGTGGATTTGGAGGAATGTTTGCGCCATCACTTTTTATGGGTGCATGTCTTGGTTTTCTATTTTCAAGTGCGGCTAATTATTTTCTGGGAATGAATCTCGATACAACG
The DNA here is from genome assembly GCA_016716565.1 of bacterium. Classification (NCBI taxonomy): domain Bacteria; species bacterium. Next base: position 440,261 of record JADJWC010000004.1, on the reverse strand, counting down.
ACATATATACTTGTCGGAATGGGTACAATGCTAGGAGGAATTAACACAATTCCGATAACCGCTATACTTATGATATTTGAAATGACGCAGGATTATAGCTTTATTCTGCCTTTAATGCTTGCTGTAATTGTCAGCACAACAATCAGCAGGATAGTTCAAAAAAGTTCTCTTCATCTTCGTCATCTTGAAGAACAAGGATATCAAATTAGTGAAGGACGGGAGCGGAATATCCTGAAATCAATCCTTATCCAGGATATTGACCTAAAGCCAATACATTCAGTACTTGAAACAACCAGACTACCTGAATTGATCGAAAGGTTGATTAAAAGTCCAGGTAGCTCTTTATATGTAGTAGATGAAAACAATAGACTCACTGGTGTTATAAGTGAAGTTGAGCTAAGACCGATAATGACAGAATATGAAAATGTAAAAGACTTCATAGTTGCAACTGATATCGCTAATCCACAGATTGTAACAACAACTCCGAACGATAACCTGGATCACGTTTTGAGGCTATTCGGTAAAATTAATGCTGATATTATCCCAGTAGTTTCCAGTGATAGTGATGCACAGATAATTGGGGCAATTAGTCGCGCTGAAGTCCTTGATATATATAATCGAGAGACACTTAAGGCTAATCTTGCTGAAGGTTTATCCGAGGATATCAAGATGATTGGAGAAGTTGGGACTTCCTCTGTAATGACAGGTTTTTCAATCACTGAAATTAATGTTTCTAATGAGATGATAGGAAAAAGTTTGAGAGAATTGCAGATCCGTGCAAATTTTGGATTGGAAGTTTTGATGATTAAACATTCAACTGATTTGTTCGATGACTCGGGTGAAAAAGAAAAGATCATCAGTGCTGAACCTGATTATAAATTAAGATGGGGTGATAAGTTAGTTCTATTTGGAAAAGATGAAAACATTAAAGAATTCAAGAAAGAATAATATATTTGTCCGATAATGTATATTATGTAAACTTATATTTACCCTATTTATACAAATCCAGTTAATTTTAAATAAACATAAATAGCCACGATAATAAACAGCAACCAAATTACAGGGCTTCTCTTTTTCCTTTTCAAATTTAACTGACGACGAAACCCAAGTCGTCTTTTTCTTTTTTCATCTTTGTCTTCTTCAGCTTTATAAAAACGTGGAGTGTAATCGAAGATTCTATGTGAAGGTTTCTTGAATAGCACGATTATTCAGCCACGCTATTCTTAAATAATGCATCCACAAATAGTTTCGGGTCGAAAGTTTGAAGATCATCCAGTTTTTCACCGACACCAATATATTTAACCGGTATTTTTTGTGCATCGCATATCTGAAAGATTGTTCCTCCTCGGGCAGTACCATCTAATTTTGTTAGGATGAGTCCTGTCAAATTAATGACCCGAGCAAATTCTGAAGCTTGTGTAATCGCATTTTGACCGAGCGTTGCATCCAGAACAAGATAGGTTTCGTGAGGAGCACCGGGGAGCACTTTGTCAATAGCTCTGTTAATTTTACCAAGTTCATTCATTAAATTTATTTTACTTTGAAGTCTTCCTGCAGTATCAATTAAAACTATGTCGTACCTTCCATCTATTGATTTCCTGACAGTTTCAAATGCAACTGATGAAGGATCAGTACCAATACCAAGTTTTACTATTTCAACTCCGGCACGTTGAGTCCAGATATCCAGCTGCTCATTTGCAGCAGCTCTGAATGTATCTGCTGCACCGACTATAACTTTATTACCGGCTTGCTTAAAGTTATTAGCTAGTTTGCCAATCGTTGTGGTCTTCCCTACTCCATTCACACCTACAATCAGGATTACGTGAGGAGTATCTTCAGTATTTTTTAGTGAATATTCCTGAGAGTTTTGAATTATCTGAAGCAGCTCAACCTTTAATAAATTTATGATGTTTGGCAGAGTCCTGTCACTCTCGGATTTCAGATTTTTTCTAAGATTATTAATTATTTTTTCTGATAGATCTGCGCCCATATCAGAGGATATCAAAATATTTTCAAGTTCATCTAAAGTATTATCATCAATTATAGCTTTTCCGGAAAAAGTCTCGGTAATCTTGTTTACCAGTTTCTCACGGGTTTTATTTAAACCTTCTTTGAGCCGATTCAGATTAATATTATTAAATAATTTCATTAAGTATTTTGATTTAAAGCCTTTACAGCCTTGATTACATAGTTTATAAATGATAAGAAAATTAGAACAATACTCGAGTAGTACAATATTAAATAAGGCAAACTTTGTTTATCAACATTCAATAAAATCATAAGAAGAGTAAATGAAATAGCAAGCACTGTAGCCTTACCGATATAATCTGAAGGCAGCACCTTTCCGAGTTTTTTTGACACTATCAATCCACCAATCAAAATCAGAAAATCTCTTGCCACGATCAAATAGAAATAATACTCCGGAATATCCCCAATCAGAAATAAATTTAATACAACAAAAACAACCAGAACTTTATCAGCAAGCGGATCGATTATTTTACCAAACTCGGTTATTTGGTTGAGCTTGCGTGCGAGAAATCCGTCAAGAATATCAGTTATTGCAGCAAAGATTCCAATACCAGCTACGATGTAACGTGACGTTTGGTCAAAATTAATGAATGCAATCCAGGCAGGGATTACTAAAAGAAGTCTGAGAAAACTTAACGAGTTGGAAACATTAAAAATTTTATCGCTGCTCATATCATTTAATCACAGCAAACTTGCCTAGTTTTTCTTCCTGCTCATTTTTCGACGCATCAAGCATAACAACTCTGTAAATATAAATTCCTGATGAAAGTGTATTGCCGCTCAAATCTCTTAAATTAAACGTAACACCTCCATTACCATCTGTTTCTCCAATCTCTCCGATCAAAGTTCCATCTACTGACCAGATGGTTATCTGTGCATATCGTGGGAGGTTTGCAAAAGTCAATCCTTCTCCAATCTCTGGCTGAACAGGATTAGGATACACGTAAACATCTGAAAGATCATTTGCAAACGAAGAAAGAACAATATAACTTCCTGCGCCTTCATTTATCTTCAAGCTTCCTGTAGTTGCAGATGAAAATATGTCTTTCACTCTCAACACATATTCCCTGCCGATTGATCCAACAGGTTTTTGTCCGTTCAAATTGATGTTAACGATTTTTTTGTTTGTTGCATCAACTGATGCAGAAGAAGCTTTATTATCTGGTTCGAAAATATAATTGTTAACATCTGAAGCAGTTTGCTCATCAACTTCAAGATTAAATATTACTCTGATGTTGTAAGCATCCACAATCTTAAAAGAGCTGATAAAAAATTCCGGATTGACTATTACTGAATCCATATTAAATGAGATACTCGAAGGCTCAATCGGTGAACCATACAGATCTCGCAGTCCTGAAACTTCAAGTTCATTTATTCCAACAGGGATTTTGTCTCTGAATGTAAGCAGGTATGAGTACTGACTGGCCGGTGAAATTGAATTTGGAAAAACATTTCCGTTTAGTTTGAAGGCCTGTAGATTTTCAATTGTGTTGCTCATCTTTTCTGAGAAGTGTACAGTTACAGCTTTACTGCTTGATCCAACTGCAGAAATGACTTTCCCGGGTTCGTGGCTGTAAACTTCAATTACTCGGGATAGATTTGAATAAGGATCAGGCTTTGAAAGATCAAATGCCTGTATTGCATAATAGTAGTTTGTGTTTTGTTCAAGATTATAATCTGCATATTGAGTTGTTCCAGGGTCGGGAGTACCAATCAACTCAAGATTGTCATCTGAAAGCCCTCGATAAATGAAATACTCATCAACATTCCCTTGCCATGATAAATAGACCGTGGATGAATCTATGCTATAACCCGTAATATCGTATGGTGTACTTGCCTTATTCGATATTATAAATTCATAGAAATTAATTCCCTGGTCAGTCGGGAAAGCAACTTCAGGAACATCGTTATTATTTAAATCTCCAACGAAAACTGAATTGGAATTGATATTTTCTTTATATGAAATAATTTTATTAGATCCAACAAATTGATGACTGAAAACATATGAGTAAGGAAACATAAAAACTATTAACTCATCTCTATCGTCATTATCAAGGTCAGCAAAACGTATGCTGTTTTCAGCACGCTGGAAGGAGGAAGCAAACTCAGTTGAAGCATCAATAAAAACCTGATCGTGCAGAATATTCAGTTCATTATTCTGAAGATTCAATACTAGTAATCTGTAGTATGGTGCAATATCTATTGCATCAATTGAATGGAGTAAAACAGCAATATCGTCTCTGTTATCTCCATTATAATCACCGACTGCAATGTAAGCTGCTGATCCAAGAAATCCAGTACTTATAACACTTCCCTGCTGATAATTATTTGGACCAAGAATATTGTGACTGAAAATATCTCCATCCATATCAACCAGCCACATTTCTTTTATTCCATCGTAATTAATATCGGCAAGCACACTATTTGGTGCATCAAGAATATTAATTCCGAACCAAGGCTCGGTAAAATTATATAAAGCAATAGGGTTTGAAAGTGAAAGATCATTGTTGACTTTCCAGATATTTACAGAACTATCTGAATTAACTACTGCAATCTCTGTAATGCCATCACCATCAATATCTTCAGCCATTATTGGCCAGAATTTTCCACTCTCATCAGCATACTTTTGAGTAAATGATGATGAATTAACATTTTGCTGCTCAAGTATATAGCCATTACGAACCCAAGAAGTTAGTAAATCTTTTGAGCCGTTTAAATTAAAATCACCGAAATCCCTTACGATTCTATCTTGAAGCGAATCGATTATTTCAAAATTATCATTATTGAATTTGAAAAGATTTGTGACTCGAGAATTTGCTAAAGTCCGTACATAAACATTTGTGAATTCGTTTTGAGTTACGTTTACCGGATCCTGATAAATTGTTCCTGCAGGAAGCGAAAACGGTAACGATATTTCAGCGGAGTATTCCGCATCATACTTTGTACTGAATAGAAAATTCTGACCGTTATCTTTAATTATAGTCTTAAGACCAACAAGATTTTCGGCTTCAAAATAAATTTCATAAGCAGAATTCTGTTCAACCAGCTGTTTGGAATGAAGCCATAATGTAAATACTTAACAAACTGATTATTCGTTGTAAATCCGTCAAGTGTAATAAAGTTAAAATCAATTTCGCCAGGTTTGCGATAATACATCCTCGTGATTGTAGGTTCATCTGTGTAAATAGCTGCAAGAATTGTGGTTTTATCTCCATAGAATGCCGGACCTGTAGAAATTAATTCAGCTAATGGTGGATTTCTGCTTATAAAAAAGTTAGCACGCTCTTCCAGCGTTCTTCCATTATTCAGACTGACAACTAACCGAATACAATACACAGTATCAGGAAGCGAAGTTAAATTTATTGTGAATATATTCTCATTTGAAAACTGATTACTTCCCTGCTCAATTAACGATGTCCAGTTTGAAGGATTCAGACCTAAACCATAATCTAGCTCATAAGAAGAAAATAATGGAGAAAGAACAGTAGCATTAATTACAAGTTCATCATCGAGTGTTGCAAAATCTTGTCTTGGATGATTGATCTTTATCACAGATGGAGCGATAACAGTTAATGCTCGATATAAATTCAATCTACCTGCACCGGTGTAAATATCCCATCCGGGTTCACCAATATCATCGGATGTGGTTTTTAGAATTTGTTTTACCTCCTCGTTGGTAAAATCACCAAGTGATAAAATCAATGCTGCTGCTGCTGCTACGTGCGGTGTTGCAGCAGAAGTTCCACTGATTGAAGCGTAATTATTATTTCTTGCGGTTGTGATTATTTGGGAGCCCGGAGCCATCATATCAAGAGTAGAACCATAATTTGAATTACCTGCACGGAAATCATCCTGTGTTGAGTTACCAACAGAAATCACTTCGGAATATCCGGACGGGTAATGAGGATCCGGTGAATTTTGATTACCTGAACTTCCAACAAGTACTAAATTTTTTGAATATGCATATTGAACTACATCTCTTAAAACATAAGAAAATGAATAATCACCAAAACTCATATTCAGGACTTTCACTCCCATTTGTACTGCATAAAGAATAGCTGCTGCGACGTCATCTTCTTCACCGTAACCACCGGGATCGAACGCTCTCAGGTTCACAAGTTTAATATTGGGTGCAACTCCGGCGACACCTGTAAAATTATTTGTCTGCGCTCCTGCAATACCAGAGATATATGTGCCGTGACCTTGTTCATCTTTTGGATCATTATCCCAACCAAGATAGTCTCCTCCGGTTGAGTCAAATGGAAATCCAACGCGATCAGTAAAATCCCAACCGCGATAATCATCGACAAATCCATTATTATCATCATCTATTCCATTTGTTTCTTTACCATTTCCGGTCTCACCCGGGTTTTGCCAGATTTTATTTTTAAGATCAGGATGAAGGTAATCAATTCCTGTATCGATAATTCCTAAAAGTACGGAATCTGCACCTTGTGTTTTATCCCACGCATCAAACGCTTGGATTTTACTCAATGCCCACTGCTGTGAAACAAGACTATCATCCGGTACAAAATTCATCTGATATGTAATTGCTTTTTGAACATATTCAATATTTTCATCGAGACTTTGTAACTGCATCATCAAACTTTCATCAACGTCATCATTGAATGTAACTTTAACTATTCTTCCCAAAACTTCATCGGACTTTGCAATTCCTTTTGCGAGAAAATCTACTGCTCTTAATTCAGATTGTGTACCCAATTGAGCACCATCAGGTAAAAACTTATCCATCTGAACTTTTTGTTCGATTTCAGAAGGTGAGACATTTGATTTATACTTGATGAAATAAGTGCTCTGTGCAGATGTAAATTGAGAAATGGTTAATACAAGAATTATCAGAAAGAACAGACTAAATCTCATATATTTCCTTTTTGAATTTATGATCAACATCGGTTGGATATTTTCCTGAAAAACAAGCATGACAGAAATTATCCCGCCCAGCTTCGGAAACTGCTTCAAGCATCTCGTCAATCGTCAAATATTCCAGCGTATCCACTCCTAAATATTTTCCGATCTCTTTAATGTTGGATTGATAATTATGTGCAATCAGTTCTTCTTTACTTGGAAAATCCATTCCGTAAAAACAGGGATGAGTTATCGGAGAAGAAGAAATCCGAAGGTGAATTGATTTTGGATTTGCATCGCGGATTAATTTTACAAGCTGTTTTGATGTAGTACCCCTTACGATTGAATCATCGACCAGCACAACGGTTCGACCTTCAAGTACACCTTTTACAGTGTTAAATTTTATTTTAACACCAATTTCCCTGTTCGCTTGTCCCGGTTGAATGAATGTTCTACCTATATAGTGACTTCTGATCAAGCCAATTTCTAGTTTGCAATTCACTCCAAGCTTCTCTAATTCAGTTTGATAACCTAATGCTGTTGTATTTGAACTATCCGGTACGCTAATTACAATTACTTTGCTATCATCTTCATTAAACACTGGATGGTTTCTTGCAAGAACTTTTCCGAGTCGTCTTCTCATTTTATCTACATTGTGTCCAAAGATAAAACTATCGGGTCTTGAGAAATAAATATATTCGAATATGCAATGTTTTTTAGATGAGACTGAATCAAAAATATTGATGGATTTAATTTCACCTGTTTTAATTGCTTCGTCATCAATTACAACAATTTCTCCAGGGTGTACTTCCCGAATAAATTCTGCGCTAATTAAATCAAATGCACAAGTTTCAGATGTAACTATAAAAGAATTATTCAACTTGCCAATTACAAGAGGCCTGAATCCATTTGGATCTCTCGCTGCAACAAGCTTATCATCTGTCATAAGCACAAGACTGAATGCCCCTTCAATTTTCTGAAGAGCTTCTTTTATTTGCTCAACTTGATCATTTAATTTGCTTCGTGCGATTAAGTGAAGAATAACTTCTGTATCGCTGGTGGTTTGAAAAATTGAACCTTCATTTACCAACTCTTCACGGATTTCGCGTGCGTTGGTAAGATTTCCATTATGTGCAACGGCGAGATTACCAAGTCTGTAGTTTACTATAAAAGGCTGTATATTTTTTAAAGATTGGGATGAACCTGTAGTTGAGTAACGATTGTGTCCAATAGCAGATTCGCCTTTAAGTTTATTTTGAAATATTTCGTGATCAATAAAAACTTCTGTCACCAGTCCTTCACCTTTATGAATGGAAAAAACCGGATTACCTTTTTGACTGATACTTTTTGTAACGATGCCACAAGCTTCCTGTCCCCTATGCTGTAAAGCGTGTAATCCATAGTATGTTTCGAGTGATGCATTCGGTGAGCCATAAATTCCGAATACTCCACAGTTACATGTTGGCTTTTCTCTTTGAAGACTAAATTGCATAACTAAAAATATATTGGTTGATGGAAAATTAAAGGTCAAATTTAGGTATACCTAAGGAATATTCAGTACGGAGTTTGAGTAAGAATCTCGTACTCTGGAAAGATGATGAAATATATTAGATTAGATTGTGTACTGAAGGTTAACGAATTTATTAATTCTGTGTTGTCAAGCGATCATTTTCACAAAAGCTCAAATAAAAGTTGAGCTTCATAGCGTCGGAACGGGGGGATTTGAACCCCCGACCACCTGAACCCCATTCAGGTACGCTACCGGGCTGCGCTACGTTCCGAGTATTATATTCTAGTTAATAAATATTTTAAGAATTCTTTGATCTCTTTAAGATCTTCTTTAACTGAAAAATTTTCTTTTTCCATTACAACCTGTGGTTGAGTATCCTCAATTATTTTTTTCTCTTTAATCTCAACGATCGGTTTTTTATCCTGCTCATAATTTTCTAAAATTTTCTTTGCACCTTCAATGGTATATTTTTTCTCTCTCAGCAGTTCTTTAATGTAAAGTATTAACCGAATGTCCTTATTAGTATATATCCGGTTACCTGCTCTGTTTTTCTGAGGAGTTAGTTGTTCAAATTCGGTTTCCCAGTATCTGAGTACATACTGCTCTATATCTGTAATTTTACTTACTTCACTGATCGAGTAGTATAACTTTTTAATTGAAAGGTCACGCATAGTTTTTATAAAATATTTGTTATAAACTTAAACAATCCTTACTAATATATCAAAATTTATAGCATACTTATAACTAATCACTTTAATTATTCGAGGTAACTTCTTGTAAATAGAATTGGCATCAAGTACTTCGATTCGATTTATGAAGGCTATGCCCCAACTAATATTATTCTATTTTTAATCTGAATTAATGTTTTCGATAAGATAGACGGCTGCAAGATAACCTTTTTCTCTAAAACCACTAATGTAACCATTGCAACTTGAAGCAGTTAACATAACATTTCTAAAGTCTTCCCTGGCAGCCAGATTTGATATGTGCACCTCGACTTTGGGAATTGCGCAAAGTTCAAGAGCATCTTTTATTGCAACAGATGTGTGTGAAAATCCTCCTGGATTAATGATTAGACCATCAAATGTCTCATCTGCTGATTGAATTTTTTCAATTAGCTCACCTTCGTGATTGCTTTGAAAAAACTCGATCTGATGATTTGGATATCTGGTTACTATGATTTTCTCGATATCTTTTAATGAAATTTTTCCATATATGTCTGCAGGTCGTTTATCCAGCTTGTTTAAGTTTGGACCGTTAATAATTAAAATTTTCATACTGTACCTGACATTTCTTCTATTACTTCTCTTATTCTTGGTGATAAATAAATCCCTTCCACACCTAATTCTTTTAATGCGGAAGAAAGTATCATCACTTTTCTCTGAAGATTGGTCATCTTATTGATCACGATGACTTTTTTATCGTGGACAATGCAATATCCACCTTTAAAGTCACCTTTCTCAAATCTAACGCTTGCTCCAAGCTGATCGGCAACGGATTTCAACTCCTGCAATAATTCTTCAAACTCTTTTTCTTTAATTTTCATTCGATGTTTTCTTTGTGAATGGCTTAAAAATAAGAAAGAATGGTATGGACAAATAACTTAGTAATAAAATAATCGGAAAACTACTAAGTTTTGTTATCCTTTCTATAGTTAACTGTAATATTAATTCTGATGTAAACTGTTCATTCATGAACAAAACAAAGAGTTTATAATCTGTTAGCAAAAGTATAATTTCAAATGGCAACGTTATGTAGACGATCATCGTAATAATAAACAGCCAGCCATTCTCTCTTAATTTTGTCTTCGCAAGTATTATAAATATTGTAAATGAAACTATCATTATTAAATAACTGAATATAGTTAAATTAACTAATGGATAAGTCGTTTGAAATATTGATGAGATGTTAGTATCTGAAATATAATTTTTTAAATTCAATTCTGTTGCCTCAAACATTTGATATGTTGTCAGCAATCTTGAGATGTATGCTCCAATCCAGATACTTCCTGATGAGAGAGCAATATATGCAAATATCTTTGTTAATAAATTTTCTTTTTTCATTTATTTATCCAATCGTTAATTTAAAATTAAAAAAAAAATATGATTGTTGCTTCTATCGACATTGGGACAAATACAGTTCTACTTCTGATTGCTAAAGTTGATTATGAATCTAAAAACATTATTCCCATTTTGAATGAATACCAAATACCCCGAATCGGTCGAGGAATCAAACAAAACGGTCAAATAAATACAGATAGCATTTCAAAGTTATTTGCTGTTTTGAGGGAATTCAAAACTATTATTTCGGAGTATAATTGTGATACAATATTGGTTTCCGGAACTAACGCATTCAGAATGGCCACAAATTCAACTGAAATAATTGAATCAATAAGGAATGAATTTAACCTTGAGATAAAAGTCATTTCTGGAGAGCAAGAAGCTGAATATGCTTACCTGGGTGCACTCTCTGCTTTGAAGGAAAAAACATATGTCAGTGTTATTGATATCGGAGGAAGTAGTACAGAAATTATAACTGGTGAAGGGTCAAAAATATTAACAAAGGTTAGCCTGCAGATTGGATCCGTAACTGTAACCGAGCAATACTTAAAAACTTTTCCTCCAAACAACTCTGATATAGAAAATATGAAGCAGGAAATTAGGAATCAGTTTCGATTTTTTGATAAGAATTTAATCGCGAGACGAGTCATCGCAATTGCAGGAACTGCAACCACATTAGCCTGTATGAAACTTGGGCTAAAAGAGTTTGATGAAAATGTGGTTGATAACTTTACCCTAAAAGGAGATGCTTTGAGTCAATTGATATCAGACATCGATAAACTTAGTTCCATAGATATTCTCGAAAATTATGGTGCAATTATGAAAGGACGCGAAGATATTATTTTAGCTGGGGCAATTATACTCGAGCAATTTATGAAGTTTTGTGAAGTTAATTCTGTAATAGTTAGTACAAGGGAATAAGATATGGTGCAATCGTTAAGCGTTTGTTTAAAGGTACTATGGATTCAAATTTTGTATGATCGTGTCTTTAGCTTGGGAGAGAAGTTCCGGGTAATCCAATGTAAAATGTAATCCCCTGCTCTCTTTTCTCTGCATAGCTGATTTTATAATAACGTGAGCGCACGAAATAAGATTCCTCAATTCGAGTAGTTCGGGAAAGACTTTGGTACTTTTATAAAATTCTTCAATCTCCCCAAATATATTTTGAATTCTTTTAGAAGCTCTTGTAAGTCGCTGGTTACTTCTGACAATTCCTACGTAATCCCACATTGTCTGTTTTACTTCTTTTAAGCTATGGGTAATTAATACCTTTTCATCCGCTGATAAAGTTCCCGACTCATCCCAATCCGGTATGTCTTCAATTTGTGAGTCGTATTCTTTAATAAATTCTTTTAAGTCATCTGCAGCCCGTTGTGCAAATACAACGGCTTCAAGTAATGAATTACTTGCAAGTCGGTTTGCACCATGAACTCCAGTCATTGAGACTTCGCCAACTGCATAAAGTGCATTTAAAGAAGTTCTCGAAAATTCATCCACCATTATTCCTCCGCAAGAATAATGAGCTGCAGGTACAACAGGAATCGGTTCTTTCGTTATATCAAGACCATGCTTTAGACAATTTTCATAAATATTTGGGAAATGACTTTTAACCTCATCCGAATTTTTAAATGAAATATCCAGCAAAACAAATTCATCACCTCTAATTTTAAGTTCAGAATCAATTGCTCGGGCAACTATGTCCCTTGGTGCAAGTTCTTTTCTCGAATCATACTTGCTCATAAATTCTTTACCATCTCTCGTTATTAACTTACCACCGAACCCTCTTACTGCTTCACTGATAAGAAATGATTGTTCTCCAAATCCTTGTTTTGTTGGACTGTAAAGAGCAGTCGGATGAAATTGAATGAATTCCATATTTGCAATTCTTGCTCCGGCACGATAACCCATTGCAATTCCATCTCCTGTTGCTATTCCTGGATTTGTTGTATGCTGATAAACTTGTCCAACACCACCTGTTGCAAGAATGATTGCCTTCGCTAGAATTTTTACAACTTTTCCCGTATCAATATCAAGGACATAAGCACCATAACACTTCCGGTTTTTCAAGAAGATTGATTTCATACTTGGAATATTATGTTCTGTAATCAATTCTATAGCTAAAGTATTCTCAATAACATTTATATTATTTAATGAGTTAATCTTTCTAACTAATGCTGTTTCAATTTCTTTTCCAGTTAAATCTTTCGCATGTATTATCCGTGGCATTGAATGGCCACCTTCCAATGCAAGGTCAAGATTTCCATCCGTTAATGAAAACTGGGTACCGATTTCTATTAAATCATTAATTCTTCCGGGACCTTCCTTTACCATCAATTTAACTGTATTCTCGTTACATAAACCTGCTCCTGCAATCAATGTATCTTTAATATGTTTTTCAAATGAATCTTCTTGGGAGATGACAGAAGCAATTCCACCTTGAGCATAGTTGGTATTGGATTCGGTTTTTTCTTTTTTGGTGACAACCACAACTTCAGCAAATTGTGAGACTTTTAAAGCCGTGAACAGTCCAGCAATACCGCTACCAATTACCAAAACGTCTGTTCTTATTGTTGTACTCACTCTAAATGCTTATCCAAAATAATTCTGAAAATGTTTAAAAAATGATCAATGTTTTCCTTCGTCGAAATTAATGGTGGTAAAATTCGTACGACGTTTTCATTTGTGCAATTTACCAGTACACCATTCTCTAAAAATTCATTTACTATTTGAACGCATGGTGTATTCAATTCTACACCAAGCATGAATCCAATGCCACGAACTTCAGTTATGATTGACGGATATTTGTTGGCAAGTGAGTATAATTTTGATTTAAAGTAGCTCCCCAATTTTTCTACATTCTCAACTAATCTATTGTCAAAAACAGTTTTAATAACCGCTAAACCGGCAGCACATGCAACAGGATTTCCACCAAATGTACTCCCATGGTCGCCTGTCTGAAATATCTCTGCAAATCTTTCATTAGTAATTAATGCACCAAGTGGTAATCCACCGCCCATTGCCTTTGCAAGTACTATTACATCCGGGATAATTTTATAATGATTAAAAGCAAACGGCTTCCCTGTTCTTCCGATACCACTCTGTACTTCATCAGCAACGATAATGAATCCGTATTTTTCTCTTAATTCAGACAACAATTGCACAAATTGTTGTGATGCAACCTGTATTCCACCTTCACCTTGAACGAATTCCAGGTAAACAGCAGCTGTATTATTATCAATTGAATTTCTTAATTCTTCCAAATCATTAAAATTTAGTTGAATTACGTTTGGCATCAGAGGTTCAAATTGCTTTTTATATTTTTCTTTTCCACTGATGCTTAATGAACCATAAGTTCTTCCATGGAATGCATTTGAAAAGGAAATAATCTTTTTATCTGGTCCAGATGCTTTTCGAACCAGTTTAATTGATGCCTCAACTGCTTCAGTTCCACTGTTTGTGAAGAACACTTTGGATAATCCTGAATATTTAACAAGCTTTTCAGCAAGTTCAATTTGAGGGGAATTAAGGTAGTAATTGGAAAGATGAATGTACTTTTTTATCTGGCTTTCAATTGCATTCAAAATTTCTTTGTTCCCATAACCTAGAGAATTAACTGCGAGACCTGAGAAAAAATCCATATACTTCTTACCCTCTTTTGAAAACAGATATACACCTTCTCCATGAGTGATATCAATTGGTAAGCGTTTGTATGTATGAAGAAGATACTCTTCTTCTTTCTTGATGAGATTATCTGGCGATGTCATAAATTAAATTGTGAATATCGTAACTGAACAAAAGTATATTAAAACCCAGAACAAAACAACGAAGCTTATTGTAACCAGAGTACTAAATAATCGATTTTGTGAATGAGCTTTGAAGCCCTTGAAAGTGAGAAAAATACTCCATACCACAACACCAAGTTCTACCAGAAGAAATAAATATGCTATGCTTCCTTTTATTGTAAAAGGAGTTGGGTTCATTGAAAATAAGTAATCACCAAAGATTACTAGTTCAAGCGGAAATAATATGAGTAGTCCTATTGCGTATGGGATTTGCGAGTAGATTATTACCGCAAAAACATCCTTAAATCTGCAATGAATTTGAATTGACTTACACAAACTTTTATAAGCCGAACTAAATAAAAGAAAATAAAGGCTAAGCGATCCAAAAATGATCAAATAGCTTAAAAACAATTCTATTGTTGTCCGTAATTCTCCAACGCTTACCATAGAAAGAAAGCGAGTATTGATAAGATACTTTGCGCTAACAAAGAGGAGAATAAAGAAAATAAAATTTTTGTGCTCTGAGAAAATTATACTTCTGAATGATTTGGCAGGATTATCAATTAAGGTGCTGACAGCCGACCACAGATCAATATTGTAGATTCTATCCCGCAGATAATATTTGCAATTAATACAAGTAGTATTGTAAAAGGCATTCTCAGTATTGCAGTGAGGACAAGAAATAGAATTTTTCATTTAAAGGTTTATAAATTCAGAAATAAAATCTGAAATTGATTCGCGAAGAACCAGTAATAAAATCTTCTTCCACGGTGAAATCGTACAGATGAGCATCAACATAAGCATCAACCAGATTAAGCAAATATAGCAATGCAAGATAGATTGTAAAGTTATCCCGTTGGTCTCTGTAAAAATCTCTATATTGCAAATAATTTTGATTTCCGGTTTCAATAAACAAATCTTTATAATCTTTATAAAGATTATTGTTATAAACCCAACCAGAAATAAATAAAGCGCCTACACCCCAGATGATCGGTATTTTCCAATACGATTCATTGTAGAATTGACCAAGCCCGGGAATTATTGCACTCCGAAGCACAGCTCCCCAGGGTGATTTTTGCATTACGAATACTGTATCGGATGGTGGGTTCTCTTCGGAAAGTTCCTGACTTGAAACTGTCGTGCAAAAAAGAATCAGTACAAAAAAAATACTAATTATAGTTCTTGTTGATAATCTCAAAGAGTTCAATTAAACGCTCGAATTCATCTCTTGAATAGTACTCTAAAATTATTTCTCCCGTCCCATCTTTTCTTTGAACACATTTAACTTTAGTTCCAAATGTTACACGAAGCTTGTCTTCAACATCGCGAAGGTTTGGAGTATTAAAAGTAACTTTGACATCATCATTCGTTTGTGTCTTTTTAATTTTCCTTGTACCACCTTCACTTAACTCGCGGACCAAACGCTCAACTTTCCTTACTGATAAATTTTTACTAAGAATGTTTTCAAGCAACTGAAGCTGAAGAGCTTCATTATCTAGATTTATTAATGCTCTTGCGTGACCGGAAGTTATTTTATCCTGTGCCAATGCATCCTGAATTCTTTGTGGAAGCTTCAATAATCTGATTGTATTTGCAACTGTTGTTCTATCCTTGCCAACTCTCTCTGCAATCTGCTCCTGTGTAAGATGGCATTCATCCATCAATCTTTTATAAGCAGTACCCAACTTCAATAGCATTTAACTTTTCTCTTTGAATATTTTCAATTAAAGCTAACGCCAGCATTAATTCATCGGAATCAACATCAATGATATATGCTGGAATCTCCTTAAAGCCAATTTCTTTGCAAGCCTGTAATCTTCTTTCGCCAGAGATCAATTGATATTTATGATCTGGTGTTCTTCTAACAGTAATTGGCTGAATTAAACCATTTGTTAGAATGGATTTTTTTAATTCATCGAGCGATACTGGATCAATGCTGAATCTCGGCTGATAAGGATTTCTTGAAACAAACTCCACAGCAATTTTTGCAAGTACGTCAACCTGTTTACCGTCGTCATCCTTTACTTTGGATAGATCAATATCTGATTCAGTATTTTTTATATAATCCTGAGGTTTAATCAGTGCGTCTAATCCTCTTCCAAGACCTGTTTTCATTTTACTCATTATTTAAAGTTTTAATAGATTTTGAATTTCTTTCGATTAATTCTGCTGCTAATGCCATATAATTTTGAGCACCTGTTGATACAGCATCGTATAAAATAATTGGTTTCCCAAAACTTGGAGCTTCTGAAATCCTGACGTTACGGTTGATTACTGTATTGAACACCTTTTCACCAAAATATTTCCGCACTTCTTCAGCAACCTGATGTGAAAGACGAAGCCGTGTATCAAACATCGTAAGGAGAACTCCTTCAATAGAAAGATTACTATTATAATACTGCTTTACAATATTAATAGTATTTAATAGCTGACCTAATCCTTCAAGCGCAAAATACTCACATTGAACCGGAATCAAAACTGAATCAGCTGCAGTAAGTGCATTCAACGTTAAAAGGCCAAGAGAAGGCGGACAATCGATTAAAATATAATCGTATCTTCCATTAACTTCACGTAATGCTTCTTTCAAGATCGTCTCCCGTTTTGGAAGTTCAACCATTTCGATTTCAGCCCCAACAAGATTAATGTTTGAAGGAAGTAAATCAAGAAAAGGCATATAAGATTCAATAATTACATCTTTAATGTTCAGACTGTCAACAAGTACTTCATACACCGATGGACTATGTTTGAATATACTAAGACCAGAAGATGAATTAGACTGAGGATCAATATCAATCAAAAGAGTTTTCATCTCTGCCGCTGCAAGTAATGAAGATAAATTTATGGCAGTCGTCGTTTTACCAACTCCACCTTTTTGATTAGCTATTGCAATTATTTTTGTCATTAAGTAATTAATTTATATTCAAGTTTACTTATAATTCTATTTCTTCTCCAAACTTAAGAACTTTTACTTTGTAGCCCTTCGATTCACTTAATTTTTTGAATTCATCCGGATCCGCTGAAATTACAGGAAAAGTATTGTAATGCATTGGTATTGCTATTTTGGGAGATACAAATTCAACAGCTTTTACTGCATCAGTAATGCCCATTGTGAAATTGTCTCCTATCGGCAAAAGCATATAATCAATTGAGTTCATTTCGCCGATTAGTTTCATATCATAAAAAAGTCCGGTATCACCGGTGTGGTAAATATTTTTGTTTTCTGCTGAAATTATCACACCAGCTGGTTCACCACCATAGTGATTATCAGGTGTTAAAGAACCATGATGAGCAATAGTAAATTTGACTTGGCCAAATTCAAAATTATGACTTCCTCCAATATGCATATTATGCGCTTTGAATCCTTTGGAACTGCAATAATTTGCAAGTTCATTAACACAGATGAATGTCGAATTACAACGTTTCGCTATATCAAAACTATCTCCAATGTGATCACCATGTGCATGCGTTAAAATAATATAGTCAGCTTTAACATCTTTAGCTTTAACAGGTGCTGTTGGGTTTCCGGATAAAAATGGATCTATTAAAATTTTTGTTCCAACAGATGTTGTTAATTGAAAAGCTGAATGTGAAAAATATCTAAGTTTCATTTTATCCCTCCTGAATTAGTTAGTTATACTATTTAGGAAATTCATTCTTCTGCAAAAATAACTCAGAAATAGTTTTAATACGACTCGAAAATTAATTCCTGGTAGACGAAAACAAGACCCGTAAAAATCCTATTATCGCCTGAAATGGTTTCATTTTACTTGTTTCATTTCCATAGATAGTTGGAACATCGACAAATCCAATCTTATAACCTTTCTCAGCAGCTCTTATGATCATTTCACTTTCAGCTTCAAATCCGGGGTATCTTGTTTGTATACTTTTAATTACTTCTAATCTGTATACTCTAAAACCACATTGACTATCTATAATTTTCTGACCGGTTTTTATCGATAGCAAAAATGATGTTAGTTTGTTGCTCATTTTTCTTTGAATTGGCATATCGGTAATATTTTTTAAACGGTTTCCAATTACCACATCATATAAACTCAATCCTTTTAAAAGTTGAGGTATATATTTAGGATCATGCTGAAGATCAGCATCAAGAGTGATGATTTTATCGATTCCATTTTTTTTTGCTGCTTCAAATCCTGCACTTAAGGCTTTACCCTTTCCATAATTTCTGTCAAGATTTATGATGTAGACTCGATCGTTATTATTCTCATAAATCCAGCCATCATCGGAGCCATCATTCACCGCAAAAATTACATTGACATAATTCAGAGTTTCATTTAAAATTTTTCCCAGCGTCTCTTTTTCATTATAAAAAGGAATGACTGCACAGATTTGAAATGAATTATTTTTTATGGCCTTTGAACTGCTCAAATAATGCTTTCCAGCCTTTTGCAGTAGGTGCGACAAAAGATTCTTTCAATTTTTTCTTGAGTGAATCTTTAGATAGTCCGGTAGTAAGTATTCCATTTTCCGCAACTGAAATACTTCCAGTTTCTTCTGAGACGATCACACTTATAACATCTGCCTGTTCGCTTATTCCTAATCCGGCTCTATGACGCATACCAAGGTTTTCACCATCAACCTGTGTAGTTGCAGATAACGGTAACGTACATCTTGCCGCTTCAACAATATTGCCTTTTACAATTACAGCTCCATCATGCAAAGATGATTTAGGAAAGAAAATAGAAGTGATTAAAGGTTTACTAAGCTTTGCACTCAATATTTCACCGGATTCAATGTAAGTCCGTATTCCCGTTTCTCTGATGATTACAATCAATGCACCATATTGCCTTTGTGAAAGCTCAAATGCTGCCTCAGCAATAATTTCTGCAGATTCACTTATATCGTGTTTGCTGAATATTTTCATTATAGGATTACGTGCAAGGATTACAAGAAGTCTTCTTATTTCAGGTTGGAACAAAATTACAAAAGCGATGACCCAAATATCCGTAATCAATTTCAGTAACCAATTGAGTGCTTTAAATTGGATTGCCTGTGCTGCAAACGAAATCAGCAAGATTATTATCAAACCAATAAAAATCTGTGCGGCTATAGTTCCCCTGAGAAGAACATAGAGTTTGTATACAATAAATCCTACGATCAGAATATCGACCAAATCGAGAAACGAAAAAGTTAAAAACCCTATTTTGAATAGTTCGAACATTAATTTATCACTAACGAATTAAAAAGCTTACAAGTCTCAACAGCTTGTTTGAAATTATGTGTTCTAATCACTCTTGCACCTTTGCTCAAAGATATAGCATTCATTGCATTTGATGCATCATCTCTTTCATCAACAGGTAAATTTAAGATATTTCCGATAAATGATTTCCTTGATAGCCCCAAAACAATCGGATACCCAAGTGATTTGAAGTCGTCAAGTCTTTCTAAAAGTTTAAGATTATCTTCCAATCGCTTTCCAAATCCGATTCCGGGATCTATAAAAATATTATTTATACCAATACTATCAGCACTCTCAACCTGCTTACTCAAGAAATCATAGACCTCAGTTACAACATTTTCATATTTTGGAGATTCTTGCATTGTTTTCGGTTTTCCTTTAATATGCATTATTATCATCGCAGCATCAAACTCTTTGGCAACATTAAAAATTTCAGGTTCAAAAGTACCACCGCTTATGTCATTCACGATCTTTGCACCTGAATCTAATGCTTTTCTTGCAACATTTGCTCGTGTTGTATCTATTGAGATTACGGTTTCTGGCTTATCACTCAAAATGTTTTTTATAACCTGAACGACACGATTAATTTCTTCCTCTTCAGTCACAGGCTCTGATCCGGGACGAGTTGATTCTCCACCTATGTCAATAATATCAATTCCCGCATCTATCATTTTTAAAGCGTAATTAGTCGCTGAGTTCTGATCAAAATATTTACCACCGTCAGAAAAAGAATCTGGAGTAACATTTAATATGCCCATTGAATATGCAAATCTAAAATCAAATTGCTTTTTACCAATCGAAAATTTTATCGTCTCATATTTTTCAAAATTCTGAATTGCTTTCAGAGCTTCTGACTTTAATTCATGATTTAAATTTGTTGTTGAGATTGTATTCAGCAAATCTCTGATTGAACCTGTAATTAATAAATCGTTATTCTTTAAAAAAATGTCTGGACTAAATTTTTCATCTCGCTTTTGAAAAATATCAGAAGAGATATTCCTTAGTTCTATACCATACAGTCCATGAAAAAGCAACAAAGAATAATTATACTTTTCCTTATATAATTTGAAAGATTTATCATTAGATAGATTTATTAACTGGGATATCAATTATCAAATTAATTTGATTGTAGAATGAAGATCTTTATACGAAATAATTATTTTATTAAATTTTTCATCTCAGTGGTGGTGGCGGTGATATTATCTGCATCAAAAATTGCTGAACCTGCCACAAAAACATCAACTCCTGCTTTTTTTGCCATTACGATTGTATCTGTATTAACACCACCGTCAATTTCAATTAAGAATTTAGCTTTCAACCTCGATCTTAAGTTTACAGCTTCTTCAATGCGTCGTATGGAATTCGCTATAAACTTTTGACCTCCGAATCCGGGATTCACGGTCATAATTAACAGCAGATCTAAATATTCAGCAATATCTGTTATTGCCGCAACAGGAGTTGCGGGATTAATTACGGTCCCTGCTTTACATCCAAGTTCTTTTATCCGATTAATGGTCCTGTTCAAATGAACAACCTCTTCTACATGAATTGAAATATAATCTGCTCCTGCATCAGCAAATGCTTCAAGATATTTGTCAGGTTTTTCAATCATCAGATGAACATCGACGGGCAGCTTAGTAATTTTTCTGACTGCTTTTACAATTACAGGTCCAATCGTGATATTCGGAACAAAGTGACCATCCATTACATCGCAGTGTATCCAATCGGCTCCGCCCATTTCTGTTAAACGAATTTGCTGAGATAAATTTGAAAAATCTGCTGAAAGTATCGAAGGAGCTAAGATAGCCATTTTAATCGTTCTCCTCGTTTGGAATATTTAAGTCTGCCGGTTTTGTAACAAAAAGGTCGATTGCGTTTCCGGGATTTACAGAATTTCCACTGCTAGGATATTGATCGAGAATTGTATTAGGTAGCAAAGTTGATGATGGCTGATAATTTACTTTACCAATAATCAGCGAACTGTCTGCAAGAATTTTCCGGGCTTCAGTTAGCGACTTACCAATTAAATCAGGAACAATAATCGTTCCTCCACCCTTTCCGGCACTGATCGTCACACCAACAAAGTCACCTTGTTTGATTGAAGTACCTTCTTCAAACTGCTGATCAAAAATCATATCCTCCGGCTGACTTGATGGAATCCTCTCAACTCTTCCAAGTTTCAAACCAAGCCTTTCAAGTGCAAACTTTGCATCAAGTAGAGATTTACCTTTTAACAAAGGAACAGCAACAGTCTTTTCACCACCACTGATAAAAAGGTAAACCGTACGGCCTTCCTTAACTACTGAGTTGGGATCCGGTTTTTGCAGAAATATTTCCCCGACTGAAACCTTCAGACCATAAGATGTATCACTTATCACAGGTTCGAATCCCTTTTCTTCAAGTACACGAATTCCATCGTTGACCTGCATTCCAATCACTTCAGGCACAGTAGTTTCCGGTGAGCTGACAAACCACGGCATGATCAAATTATCAAGCAGAAGTATAAAAATTATGAACCCCAGTAAACCGTAAAGTATTTTTTTGAATAGAGGATTTCGAAGGAATTTTTTCATAAATCAAATATATCAAATGCTGTTTTCTTATACAATTTATAACAAAACAGGTTTAGCCGCGTTTGCATTTACGCAATTGCATTACTTTATTTGTCCATATGAAAATTAAGTAAACAGAATGCTGCAGAATTATTTTGTACTAAATAGATTTATCATCGAAGCAAACTCACATTTTAAAGATGCCGTGATCGAAGATATTTTTTCTCAGGAAAAGAGTAAGATAGTTTTGGCTTTAAGTAAAGATGAATCACTCACCTATCTGGAAATATCAGTCATTCCCGGAAATTCATTTATAAATTTCAGAAAAAATTACTCTCGGTCGAAAAAAAATACTTTGAGTTTTTTCAATGAGGCATTAACTAAAAGTATCGAAATGTTTGAAATAGCGGAGAACGATCGGATCATTAAAATAAAATTAAACGATTGCAGTTTATATTTTACGATTCGCGGTAAGTTCACAAATTTTTATTTTCTTGATCACGAACATAAACTGAACGCATTTAAATCTGTCGAAGAGCAATCATCAGATCAAATAAAAAAAGAATTTCTATCCGTCAATTATATTCATCACTGGAATGAAATAGTTTTAGCAGAAAATGATGAAGATAATTATCTCGATGAAGTTCGTAAGAAATATCCTTTTATAGGAAGTGAAGTAATCAGAGAAGCAAAATCAAGATTGAGTTATGATTCAGCTACGAAACCATGGCATTTAGTGAAGAAAATCTTGAATGAAGCGAAGAATAGTCGGCCTTGTGTATTCATTGACAAGCAGGAAAAGAAAATTCATCTGGGATTTGAGCACTTCAAAAGTATTCCTTTTACAGAAAAAAAAGAATTTGATTCAATTACCGACGCACAGAATTACCTGCTCTCCAAAAAATATTTTCTGGAGGATAAATATTCCAAAGAGAAACTGATAAAAAATTATATTGATCGTGAATTAAAAAAAGTGACAAATAAAATTCAAAACCTGCACGGTTTATTAGAGAAAGGATCAAGAGAAGAATTGTACAATAAGTATGGAAATCTTCTACTCGCAAATATCAACTCATTAAAAAGCAGGATGAAATCAATCACAGTTGATGATATATTTACCGATGAAGGGCAGATTAAAATTGATTTGAATCCTGCATTATCTCCTCAAAAGAATGTTGATTATTATTTTGAAAAATCACGTAATGAAAAAATTGCATTTGCAAAAAATCAACAACTATTTGAAAACGCAAAGAGAGATTACGATAATTTAAGAAGTATTGAAGCTCTCGTGGATAAAACCGAATCTTCAAAAGAACTGGATGAAATAATGAATAAATTAAAGATCAAACAGCCTCAGCAGTCAGATGAAAAAGAAGACATAAGTTTTAAGTTTAAGCATTATGTGATTGATAATAAATATGATTTATATGTTGGAAAGGACAGTAAGAATAATGATCTGCTCACTACAAAATTCGCAAAGCAGAATGATTACTGGTTTCACGCTAGAGGAATGTCTGGTTCTCACGTTGTTCTTCGGATACACAATACGAAAGAAACTGTCCCAAAGAGTGTTTTGAAAAAAGCCGCTTCTATTGCCGCGTTTCATAGTAAAGCAAAAACAGCGGGAATTGTCCCGGTTGCCTATACTTTCAAAAAATATGTTGTTAAGAAAAAAGGTGATCCCACTGGAACGGTTCGTTTGCTGAGAGAAGATGTGTTATTAGTCAAGCCTGAAATACCTGAGGGGTGTGAGTATGTTTCTTCACAAGATTAATTCAATGAAGTTGTTTATTTAGTAACGCTAAAACATTATCCCTAATCTAAAATCAAATGAATCAGAACTAACTTTAAGATACTCACTTTCGTATAATTTAGTAAAATTAAAATCAAATAATATTTCGATCAGAAGTTTAGTAGAGTAAAAATTAAATTCACTACCAGCACCAGTTCTTATTCCAAACAAAACTTCATTAAATTCTTGTTCAAATATATTGAATACATTAGTTTGTGACTGATACCGATTTATTTCGAAATCTACTCTAGGACCAATAAGTATATATGGAACAAAGTCACTTGTTTCAAATCTTAACTTCCCCAAAACACTCAGATCAAAGTAATCAACTCTGGTATCCCAAGTGAAATAGTCACCTGAACCATCAGGATAAGTCAACGATGTGACTGGAAGTTCCACTGTTCTACCTTTTTGAACATAGTTAAACTCTGTAACTATACTTAAATAAGGTACATTTAGAAACTCACTAAAGACACCTAAATTTAGTCCCCATCTGCTATTTGGATTTAAAGTGGCATCGGGAATTGAATAATCCCAATTTTCCTTTGCAAGTGTCGCCCCAATTTTAAAGCCATAACCGCGAACTAATTGAGCTTGTGTCGATGAAACTAGAAATGTAAAAATTAATATTTGGTATAAAAATTTAATATCAGTTACTAATTAACTTATCGGATTTATTAAATATTCATTAATCGCAGTAGCTGCTTTTCTTCCGGCACCCATTGCAAGAATAACAGTTGCACCACCGGTTACAATATCTCCACCTGCAAATACACCTTTCTTTGATGTCTTCATCGTGTTTTCGTCAACTAAGATATTTCCCCATTTGTTGTATTGAAGATCGGGAGTTGTTTTTTGAATGATTGGATTTGATCCATTGCCAATTGAGATAACAGCCATATCAATAGGCAAAATATATTCTGCACCAGGAATCGGAATTGGTCTTCTGCGTCCGGAAGAATCCGGTTCACCGAGTTCCATCTTCTGAATCTTTACACTTTTCAACCAGCCATTTTCATCACCAATAAATTCAAGTGGGTTTGAAAGTAAAATAAACTCAATCCCCTCTTCTTTTGCATGATGAATTTCTTCTTCTCGCGCAGGCATTTCAACATCTGATCTTCTGTAGATAATGTATGCATTCTTCGCACCAAGTCGTTTTGAAATTCTTACTGTATCCATTGCGGTATTTCCACCACCGAATACGGCAACATTTTTATCTTTACAATTGAATACTGGCGTATCAAATTCGGGAAAGCGATATGCTTTCATCAGGTTTACTCTGGTAAGAAATTCATTTGAAGAATAAACGCCGTTCAAATTTTCACCTGGAATATTCAGGAAGTACGGAAGTCCAGCACCAACCGCAATAAATACAGCATCGTAACCATTCTGCATAAGTTCGTCTACGGTATCTGTAAGACCAATGACAGCATTTGTTACAAATTCAACACCAAGAGTTTTTAAGGAATCAATTTCAGCTTTAACAATTGATTTTGGTAAACGGAATTCAGGAATACCATAAATCAAAACTCCACCAAGTTCGTGAAGGGCTTCAAATACGGTAACATCGTGACCCATTTGAATTAAATCTCCGGCACAACTTAATCCTGCCGGTCCGCTTCCAACAATTGCAACTTTCTTTCCGGTTTTTGGTTTCAGAGATGGAACACGAATACCTACTGTTTCTCGCTCATAATCGGCAACAAATCTTTCTAATCTTCCTATTGCAACAGGCTCATTCTTTTTGCCGACAACGCATTTTATTTCACACTGTTCTTCCTGAGGACAAACTCTCCCGCAGATAGCCGGAAGCAAATTATCTTCTTTCATTTTAGCTGATGCACCTAAAAAATCTCCTTCAGCAACAAGTGCGATGAACTCATTAATTTTTACTCCTACGGGACATCCTTCAACACAAGTGGGTTTCGGACATTGAATACATCTAAGTGCTTCCATCTTTGCGAGTTCTTCAGTAAAGCCAAGATTTACTTCAGAAAAATTAGTTCTCCTTTGAACTGAATCTTGCTCAGGCATAATCTGCCTTGGAATTTTCATTCGTTCTTTGTTTGTCATAGACTCTTTCGGAGATATTTTATCTGTCATAGGTTTTTCTTTCAATTAATTAGTTTGAAGAGTTTGAGGCTGAAGTTTATTTAGCTTGCATTCGTGGTCTTCAAATGAAATTTTTTCTTCCATCAGATAAGTGTGATTCCTGGTCATCAACGTTTTAAAATCAACTTTGTGCGCATCGAACTCCGGACCATCAACACAAACAAAAACAGTTTTGTTGTCAACTGTAGCTCTGCATCCACCGCACATCCCGGTACCATCAACCATAATCGGATTTAAACTTACGACTGTTTGAATTCCTTTTTCTCTTGTGACATCAGCAACAGCTTTCATCATTGGGATCGGACCGATTGCCAAAACAAAATCTATTTTTCTCGTTTCAATTAATTCTTTTAACTTATCGGTCACAAAGCCGTGCTTGCCATAACTGCCATCATCAGTGGTTACAAAAACTTCATCACAAACTTTCTTCATTTCATCTTCAAGGATTACAAATTCTTTCGTTCTTCCACCGATGATTGAAATTGTATGATTTCCGGCTTGCTTCAGTGCAACTGCTGTTGGATAAGCGATCGCAGTTCCAACACCACCACCGATACTTACGGCAGTTCCAAAATTTTCTATGTGTGAAGCCTTCCCTAATGGTCCCACAACATCAGCGATATAATCTCCTGACTGAAGTGAGTTCAGCTCTTTTGTTGTCTTACCAATTCCCTGAACAATAATATCGATCGTTCCTTTTTCGGAATCCGAGTCAGCGATAGTTAGTGGAATTCTTTCTCCAACATCATTTATTCTTATTATCACAAATTGTCCAGCTTTTCTTTTCCTGGCAATCTTTGGTGCATCTATAGTAAACCTTTTAATGTTAGGGGCAATAAATGTTGCGGATAATATTTTGTGCATTGCAGCTCTTGAAGTTAATTTGAGATGAAGCACATTTCCACAAAATATGCCAGAATGAATCGATAGTTATTATCGAGATATGTTAAGTAAAATCAACATTTTTGTCTGAATGGCAAGGATTTCAAACAGGTTAAATGACCAAATGAATTAACTCAAGGCAGCAATTCTTATTTATAAAAAATGAATTATTGAAATGGAGAAAATGAAAGTTGAGAAGATTTAATTGGTAAATAAAGAGATGAACTAGTTAGTTACTCCGATTTATAAGATTAACCACTAGCTTTACTATCATTTCTTTTTCTTTCGGATTACTTTCAGCAATCAGCAAACACAAAGCAACCAGCGCATTATCTGCAATTCTTTTTCTGTTATCTTTTCCATATAAATATTTATTCATTTCAAGAAACCATAGAAATAATGCCGCAGCTATCCTTTTATTTCCATCAATGAAAGAGTGATTTTTTATTGTGAAGTAAAGAAGGTGAGAGGCTTTTTCTTCGATGCTTGGATATAATTCCTTTTTACCGAACGTCTGATATATTGCGCCGATTGTTCCTTTGAATGATTTATCTTTTTCTTTTCCAAATAAAGATGAACCACCAAATTTTTCTTTCATTTTGTTTATTACTTTTCGGGCTGCTTCGTATGTAAGATTATAAGTTAATTTCTTGTTTATATTTTCGATGCCAAGATTATTGTTATCAAATTTATCCAGTATATCAAGAGCATATGTATAGTCTTTAATGACTTTTAATATTCCTGAAAATTCATCTTGTCGTAACTGATAAGATTCTGTTACCTTGGAAAATATTTCAATTGTTCTTTCCAGTTCTCTAATTTTTTCAGTATGCTCTTGTAATTTTTTTTCATTTAAAGAATATCCTTTGATTAAGTGATCCTTTAAAACTTTATTAGCCCAGATTCTGAATTGAGTTCCGCTCTTTGACTTTACTCTATATCCTACTGAAATAATTACGTCAAGGTTATAATACTTGGTTTTATAATTTTTACCGTCTTTTGCAGTTGTCAAGTAATCCTTGACAACTGATTTTCTTGATAATTCAGCTTCTTTAAAAATGTTATTAATATGCAAACTTACATTCTGCTTAGTAGTCTGGAATAACTGGACCATTTGTGCTTGATTTAGCCATACGGTTTCCTCCTCAAGCTTTACATCTATCTGTGTATCACCTTCTGGAGATTTATAGAGTATTATTTCGCCTTTTGGCTTTGATTTCATCAAAATTTTCTAATAAAAATATTTGAATAACTGGGAATGAAAATAACTAAAAGGAAAAGTAAAATAAAGATTGGGCTAAAAATCTTCCCCACCTTCAAAGGTTCCGTTGTCTTCTCCTCTGCCTTCGCGCTTCGGTTTGTAGTTGTTGAAAGTGTAACGAAGATTAAGAGTTAGCGCAGGTGTGTGCATGTCAAACTGATTATAGTTGTAAAGGTTGATACCCTCTGAAGTATACTCTCTTTTCGCAGTTCCGAATACATCTCTGATCTGAAGAGTAACAGCGAGAATATTTTCAATTATTTCCTGTCTTATTGATAAATCAGAACTAAAAAATTCTTCCCACCGACCCTGTGATGTAACAGTCGGACTGTTGTAGTTAAGATTAAATTGAATTTGAGTTGAACTCCAGAGCTTAAATGTATTATTCATCCTTGTCTGCCAGTTGAAGCTTTCGTTTGAAAACGCCTCACCTTGAATATTGCCTTCAACACGATAATTATAAACATTACCCATCAGGTTTACATTCCAGAAACCGAAGAGATCAAAGATCAACATTAATTCTCCGCCGAGTGAATAATCTTCGCCAACATTGCTGAAAGTTGTTAAAGTGACGTTTTCTTCCAATGCAGTTCTTACAAACTCAATTTTATTTATTGTTTGTCTATAATATAATTCTGTTGAGAGATTAACATTACCGAGAATTGTCTGCAATCCTGTTTCTAGAGAATTAATAAATTCCGGTAACAAATCCGGATTACCTATTCTGACATTGTTTGCATCTACCCAGGTTGGAAATGGTTCGAGTGCCCATCCTCCGGGTCTATTAATTCTTCTTGAGTAACTTGCCATTATTGTCGATACAGGTGTAATCTTGTATGATGAATGAAGACTTGGGAAATAATCAATTCTGTCAATATTAAAAGTCTGGTTTATAGATGGAACTTCTATATTCCGGTAAGTATATTCTGCTCGTAATCCTAATTGGTAATTCAAAACCCAAAGCATATCAGAATACATTGAGTAAAGAGAATGCTGACTTTCATTGTATTTTGTGAGGCTACTGAACTGAGTCTGAATTTCATATTCATTTGTTGCAGGATTGTATTCGAAAAGATCATTGCTTTCATCCGATAGTTCAATTTCTCCCTGATATCCTGCTTCAAATTTACTTACTTCAGAAAATGGTAATGTGTAATCCAATTTTCCCCTGAAATCGGTTGATGGACCATTCTCAGTTGTTTTTCTTCCACTGATCTGGCTAAACTCGTCAAATTCCGATGTGGTTGTAAATTCATCTGAACTTTGTTTACTAATAAGAAATTCAGCAAATAACTGATGACCGGGCAAATCAAATGTTCGAGTATAATTTGAGTTGAATGAATAGTAAGTTCCTTCACGTGTTCTTTCGTTTCTGCCTGTATACAAAGATTCAGATGGAGCAATGGAAGTAAATTCAGAAAAATTCTGATTTGAATTAAAACCTCCTTCCCTCTTTCCGACCCTAAGACCTAAATTAAGAACATCATGATCACTCAAGTCAAATTCGATACCCGCTCTGCCTTCGAATGAAACTCGCCTTCTTTCGATTTCACCCAGAGAATTTATTGTTGAAGTTCCATTCTCGAGATAGTAAATATTATTTTGTGTCTGATCGCCTGGAAAATGTCTTTGATTATAGTCAAGTCCTATATTTGCTTTAAAACCATCCTGGTAATTGATTAAGAAATTTCCACCATAAGTATCATACATACCAGCATTTGCATTGAAGATACCGCTGAGTTCCTGACCTAAATTCTTTTTCATGATGATATTTATAATACCTGCCGTACCATCAGCATCATATTTTGCAGTGGGATTTGTGATAATCTCTATTCGTTCAATTGATGTTGCTGAAATTTGCTGCAAAGCATCTTGTCCTTCCATCAATGAAGGTCTGCCATCAATAAGAACAGTAAAATTTTGGCTTCCGCGGAGACTGACATTTCCTTCAACATCCACCTGAACAGACGGGACATTTGCGAGAATATCTGCCGCATTGCCCGAGATAACCGTCTGCATCTGATCGGGATTGATAACTTTTTTATCAATTTCATACGTGACAGGAGATCTTTCTCCCTGAACAACAACATCGTTTAAGTTAATCGTAGATGGATGGATGAGTACATCACCAAGATTTACATTCGGTGTAGATGGATTAACAACGGTTTCTATAATTTCAGTATCATATCCTATGAACCTGATTTCTACTTTGAATCTGCCAGGTTTTTCTAAAGGAATATTAAAAGCACCTTCATTATTTGTAACTCCGCCAGTAACCATCGAAGAATCTCTCAAAGAAAAGATTACGATGTTAGCATATTCAATCGTGTGTTTGGTTAATGAATCAAACACTTTACCATAAATAGAGCCACCGGAAAAATTTCCCTGACCTCTCTGTGCATTTACGCTTATTATAAATAAAAAGCTCAGAAATAAAATCTTTAAGTAAAGTTTCATTGAATCATTATTTTATTTGATATTTAATACTATTAAACACAGAAGTGAAACAAAAAGTTTAATTAAGCTAACTTGGCGATAAATATAGAGATCACAGGAAAGAAAATGAAGTGAAATAAGAATTACCTTGCTATTTTATCCAGTAGTCATGGCACAATGCAACAGCCCCTTCAAGAAGGTTTTTTTCTATAAGCAATGATATTCTGAAGGAGGTGGTGTTAACCCCGTAATAATTAATTCCTTTTGAATCAAGAAGTTTCATCGTCTTTATAAGTGCATCATTGTTTCTGCTGAATCCTTCCCCAATTATCGAAAGTGCTGCGAGACTTTCATTGATATAAATGCCATCTCTCAATTGCTGTTCTAAATCTTCTTTGATTTTATCCCAATTATACAAGTTGTTTGTTGAAATAATAAAAGAACATTTATATCCTTTGTCACCGGCTATTCCAGACACCTGGAATTCTTTAATCGGTATCTGTCGGGATTCCAGATATTCCAACACCCAGTCGATCTTATCAGCATCGTGAACAAATACTCGTACTATTTCTTTCTCATAAACTACAGCTAATACTCCTGATAATTCCTTTTTGGAAACATCTTTTATAATAGTTTCCTTGCCGGGATTGAAAGTATCTCGTGCATACAAAGTTATTTTTTCTTCCTTGGCAAATTGAACTGCTTGTGCATTCAGAACTTTAGCACCTGCTTCTGCCATTTCTTGAATCTGCTGATATGATATTTCAGGTAGGTGTCTCGCTTCTTTAACAATATTCGGATCGGTTGTATAAACACCATCAACATCAGAATAGATTTCACATCTTTCGGCTTTTAACGCTGCTGCTAATGCAACTGCAGATGTATCCGAGCCGCCTCTTCCTAGAGTTGTAATATCACGTTTATAACTTACACCCTGAAATCCTCCGATAACAACAACTTTTCCCTTATCAAGTTCATCCAGAACTCGGATTGGTCTAACTTCAATTACGCGAGCATCGTTATGCCGATCGTTTGTAATTATTCCGGCTTGTGAGCCTGTTAAAGAAATTGATTCAATTCCTTCTTCGTGGAGAGCAATACAAAGCAGTGCCATTGAAGTTCTTTCACCTGTACTGAGAAGCATATCCATTTCTCTTCTTGGCGGATCCGGTGAAATTGTTTTTGCCATTTCAATTAGCTGGTTAGTAGTTTTACCCATTGCAGAGACAACTACAACAACATCAATCCCCTGCTTCTTGACAGCAGCAATCATTGAAGCAATTTTTTTCAGTTTGTCAACGTCCGCGACACTGCTTCCGCCGTATTTTTGAACTATTAGTTTCATTTATTAAAATCGTATTTAAATCGGTTAAGGTGACGAAACCCATATCGATTATGGGTAACGTCAATCGTATCAACTATTTTTATGCAATTAGTAAATGGGAATAGTAGTCAAAATTTTTATTCACTTAAAAATGTTCATTTTTTATTTTTGAAGTTTGTCCAGGCCATTGATAATTTATACAGTTGTCTTCCTGATTTGTCATATGAGTCAATTAATTCTTCCATACTGATAGTATCTCTTTTAATTCTATATATATCTTTAGCTTGCTCCAAGCTAACAATCATTTCATTGCATTCTGCCATTACATCATCTAAATATTTTGAAATCCTGCTTTCTGATGACGTTTTGCTTAACCTTCAGCAATAAGTAGTGGAATACTTTTACATGCCCTGCTTTGTTGATCTTTTAAGTCATATTTTTCACTATCAGGAAGCTTAGGTATTATCTCGCTCATAACTACAAGCATAATTCTATATGTGTTTTGATAAACATCTAAATCTTTAAAACTTTTTATGGAATTATTACTTGACACAATTTTATTTTTTTAAATTCTGTATTTTTAAAACGACTTTTCCAGTACCGTTCTACGATACGGGCATCGTGACCGATAAACGCTAAACGATATCAGAGCTTCCTCAACTCATCCATTAATTGTGTCTTTGCTTTTGTTTTATCATCAACTTTTTTTAACAACTTAGCCGGCACTCCTGCTACAACAGTAAATGGCTCTACATCTTTCACAACGATAGATCCTGCTGCGACTACCGCACCTTTCCCAACCTTTACACCTTCCAATACAACTGCATTCGCTCCAATTAAAACATCATCCTCGATAATAACAGGATCAGCACTTGGCGGCTCGATTACTCCGGCTAAAACGGTTCCAGCACCAATGTGACAATTTTTTCCAACGATTGCTCTACCACCAACTACAACATTCATATCAATCATTGTTCGTTCACCAATTACCGCACCGATATTTAAAACTGCTCCCATCATGATAACACAATGATCACCAATTTCAACCATATCCCTTATGATTGCACCAGGTTCAATCCTGCAATTGTATTTTGTAAGATCAGCCATCGGAATTGCTGAATTTCTTCTGTCAATTTCAACTTTGTACTTGGTTATAAAATTCTTATTCTGTTCATAGAATTTTTCGAAATCAGAATATTCACAGAATAAAATTCCTGAAACCGATGATCCATAAAAATCAAATTCTCCGAATTTAACTTTATCAAGATCACCTTGCAGATAAATTTTAGCTGGGGTTTTCTTTTTTGCTTCAGAAATTGTCTGAATGATTTTGTATGAATCCATTGCAAACCTGAATTAATTATTAATTACTTTTCAAAAACTACATCAGTAAAAGAATAAAATCCATTTTCTCTTTTTAATGCAAACTCAGCTGATTTAAGAATACCCTCTGCGAATGTCCTTCGTGATAGCGCACGATGCTGAATTGAAATCACTTCTCCTAATCCTGCAAAGCTAACTGTATGATCACCGGGCACATTTCCTAATCGATGCGAAGTTGTATTCACTTCCCTATCCTTAAAAATATTCTGAATCATTTTAGCAGTACCTGATGGTTTATCCTTCTTAAACCGGTGATGAGTTTCTGATATTTCTATATCCCACTCGGGTAATTTTTCATAAGCACTCTTAGTAAGCTGAAGAAGTATTTGTATTCCAATCGAAAAATTATTACTCTGGACCACAGGTTTATGTTTCGAATATTCTTTCAGATTAATGATGTTTTTTTCGGATAATCCAGTTGTCGCTTCGATTATTGGAACGTTGAAACTTTTAGCCATGGACAGCATATTATCAAATGCTTCGGGAAGAGAGCAATCAATTAATATTTCAGGATTACTTTGTTTCCATTCACCCTGAACATCAAAGGAAAAAACCAATTCGTGATTATTATCAGTAAAAACTGTTATTACTTCTTTCCCCAATTTTCCTGATGCACCGATTAATCCATACTTCATAGCTTTCTCTCCATTTCAGTTTAGATATTTTTCATTTCCTCATCGAGTAATTTTTCGGCTTTTGCAGTCGCAACGGCTAATGGAAGACGAACAACATTCGCACACAAACCTAACTTACTCATTACGTACTTCACAGGTGCAGGACTTGTTTCAACAAATAAGGTATTCATCATAGACAAATATTTGTTGTTAAGTATTTGAGCGTCTTTTATTTTGTTACTCAAAACTGCATCAGTAATTTCTTTCATCTTATTTGGATATGGATTTGAGAAAACAGAAATGACTCCATCTCCACCCGAAGCCATTATTGCGAGCGTCTGATCATCATTACCAGAGAGAACTGATAATGAATCCGGTTTGATTGAGATAAGGTGAGCAATTTGAGAAATGTTACCGCTTGCTTCTTTTATCGCAACAACATTCTTGCATTCTTTATGAATTCGAACAGCAGTTTCAGGAAGAATATTCATCCCGGTTCTTGAAGGCACGTTGTAAAGAATTATCGGAAGTTTTGTTTTATCAGAAATGAATTTGTAATGCTCGACCAGACTATCCTGAGTGCCTTTATTGTAATATGGATTTACAATCAGAACTCCATCCACTTTTAATTCTTCAGCTTGTTTATTCAGCTCGATTACTTTCTTTGTGTTGTTTGTTCCAGTACCAACTATAACAGGAATTTTTCCTTTTACTTCTTCAACAACAAGTGAAATTATTTTCTTTCTCTCGTCGAACTCAATTACTGGTGATTCACCTGTTGTGCCGATAACAACTAACGCATCAACATCGCCAGCAATCTGCTGATGAACAATTTTTCGAAGTGATTCGTAATCAATTGACTGATCCTTTTTGAAAGGTGTGATGAGTGCAGTTCCGGTTCCTTTGAACATTAATTCTTCCCAAATTTTTTAAGTTAGACAAATCTAAATAATCACAGTTAAGAGTTATTGTCAAAAATAGGAAAAATATTACAAGTTTTTTGGTTTATATTTCTCTGGAAGGGAAAATCGTAGGCAAGAGTGGTTCATCGCCTCACCAAAAAATTCAAAGATTCCAACGCATCTAAGAATTTTAACAAATTTTAATTACGATGAACGCTTTTATACTCTTGCCTGAGTTCTTATTGTCCAATTTGCATGCCATTCTACGGTAAGAAAATTTATCAATTAAATCGATGCGAGTAATTATTGATATTGATCTGAGAAATTTTCGCGTCTCAATTATTAAAATGAAGCACTGAAAGTTCGCTTACGATAGAAAATAATCCATTCAGGTATAAACGATCCAGAATATGATACAAAGAATGCTCTGTAATTTTCTTTAATTTAAGTTATATTTGTTACACAAAATTTTGCACCCGTAGCTCAATTGGATAGAGCATCTGACTACGGATCAGAAGGTTTGGGGTTCGAATCCCTACGGGTGTACTAAAATATCAAACAAGTAAAATGATTATCTATTTTACTTCCAACTTAAAACTCTTGCGTGTATGTCTTTAGATTCTAAACGGGGAATAATTTTCAACATTCAAAGATTTGCAATCCACGATGGTCCGGGAATTCGCACGACCGTTTTCTTCAAAGGATGTCCGCTACGATGCTGGTGGTGTCATAATCCGGAAAGCCACAAAATACTTCCTGAAAAATATAAAGGATGCAATCCAAGAAGAGGTTTCGATCATAATTTCTCAACAGATAAGGAAGAAGTCGGAAAAGAATTTTATGTAGATGAATTAATGAATGAAATTCTGAAAGACAGAATATTTTATGATGATTCAGGCGGAGGTGTTACTTTTTCTGGTGGTGAACCGCTTATTCAGCCGGATTTTTTAATTGCACTGCTTAAGCTTTGTGAAGATGAAGGGATTCATACAGCAGTCGATACAAGCGGATATGCTTCATCAGATGTCATGAATAAAGCTGCTGAATCCACAGAACTATTCCTATTCGATTTAAAGCTAATGCGTGATGACCTTCACACAAAATACACAGGGGTATCCAATCAACTGATATTGAAAAACCTTGTTGAACTTAATCAATTGGGTAAAAAAATAAATATCAGGATTCCAATAGTTCCAGAGCTGACAGATACAAACGAAAACCTTTTTGCTATCAGGGGATTTATTTCAGATTTAAATAACGTAGCTGGAATTAATCTTTTACCCTATCACCGTTTGGGTGAGGGAAAATATGAAAGATTTGGAACAGAAAATAAAATGAATGATACTGTTTCACCTGATAAAAAAAGTCTGGAGAACATCAGACAATTCTTTAGAGAATTAAACTGTAAAGTAACAATTGGTGGTTGATAATGAACGAAAGAATTAAAAAGCTAAGAGAACAAAGTCTAAATACTGAAGAAAGAATCTCCATCGAACGAGCACGACTCCTGACTGAATTTTATGCAAGCGGTGAAACAGAAAAATGTTCAGTGCCTGTTGCCCGAGCCAGAGCATTCAAATACATACTTAAGAATAAAGAATTATATGTTGGTGAAAATGAATTGATTGTTGGTGAAAGAGGTCCTTCACCAAAAGCAACTCCAACTTATCCGGAATTATGCACACACAGTCTTGAAGATTTTGATATTCTTCACAATCGTGATAAAATTTCATTTAAGGTTGATGATGAAACAAAAATATATCAACAGGAAAAAGTAATGCCTTTCTGGAGCGGAAGATCCATCAGAGACAGAATATTTAACGAGATGGATGAAGAATGGAAAGAAGCTTATTCTTCAGGTGTGTTTACTGAGTTCATGGAGCAGCGGGCTCCCGGTCATACTGTACTTGATGATAAAATTTATAGAATGGGATTGAAAGACTTCAAAGAAAAAATAAATGAATCACTAAACTCACTCGACTTCTACAATGACCCAAAAGCATTTGAGAAACGTGAAGAACTGAATGCAATGAACATCGCTGCTGATGCTCTGATAAATTTTGCTAAAAGATACAGCAATAAACTATATGATCTGGCAAAAGATGAAAAAGATAAAACGAGAAGAGATGAGCTTGAAACAATGGCAGGCATCTGCAATCGTATCCCTGAAAATGCACCGAACACTTTTTGGGAAGCTCTTCAGTACTACTGGTTTGTTCATCTCGGTGTAATTACAGAATTGAACACGTGGGATTCTTTTAATCCCGGCAGACTTGATCAACATCTTTATCCATTTTACAAACGGGATATTGAATCCGGACTGCTTGACAAAGAAGGTGCAAAAATTCTGCTTCAGTCTTTCTGGGTTAAGTTCAACAATCAACCGGCACCACCAAAAGTTGGAGTTACTTCAAAAGAGAGTAACACTTATACAGATTTCTGTCTCATTAATGTCGGCGGTGTTAATGAGAGAGGTGAAGATGCAGTTAATGAACTTACCTATCTTATTCTTGATGTAATTGAAGAGATGCGTTTGCTTCAGCCAAGCTCTATGGTGCAGATCAGCAGAAAAAATCCTGATCAGCTTGTGAGACGAGCTTTGGAAATCATTAAAACAGGATATGGTCAGCCTTCGCTATTTAACACCGATGCAATCATCCAGGAAATGCTCAGACAGGGCAAATCTATTATTGATGCAAGAAATGGTGGTGCTAGCGGATGCGTTGAAACTGGTGCATTTGGAAAAGAAAGTTATGTTCTCACTGGCTACTTCAATCTTACAAAAATTCTTGAAATAACATT
Source organism: bacterium (assembly GCA_016716565.1). Taxonomy (NCBI): domain Bacteria; species bacterium. Next base: position 402,752 of record JADJWC010000004.1, on the reverse strand, counting down.
AAACAATGGAATTGATCCCAAGACAGGAAAGCAAATAGGTATCCAAACAGGAGATCCGAAAGCATTTCAAAATTTTGAAGAATTAATTGAAACATATAAAAAGCAAATCAATTTCTTTGCTGATATTAAAATTAAAGGTAATATTATCATAGAAAGGCTTTACGCCGAATACCTCCCTGCGCCGTTTATGTCCTTGTTGATTGATGATTGTATTAAAAAAGGAATGGATTACAACAACGGTGGCGCAAGATACAATACTTCGTACATACAGGGAGTTGGAATTGGAACAGTTACTGATTCACTTACTTCTATAAAGTATAATGTTTTTGAGAAAAAGAAAGTTACTATGGGAGAATTCCTTAATGCTCTTAGCAAAAACTTTGAGGGATTTGATGAAATCAGAAATCTGTTACTGAATGAAACTCCAAAGTATGGAAACGATAACGATTATGCAGATGATATTTTAAAGCAAATCTTTGAGATCTTCTTCTCAGCGATTGACGGAAGACCTAACACCAAAGGCGGACATTTCAGAATAAATTTATTGCCGACTACAAGTCACATTTATTTTGGAAGTGTTACCGGCGCGACTCCTGATGGAAGACTTGCAGGACTTCCCGTTTCGGAAGGTATTTCACCCGTACAGGGAGCCGATGTAAACGGTCCGACTGCAGTTTTAAAATCTGCTGCCAAGATTGACCATCTCCGGACAGGCGGAACTTTGCTGAACCAAAAATTCTCACCACAAATTTTTGATGGAGAAGAATCAATCCACAAAATAGTTTCTTTAATCAGATCTTACTTTAAGATGGATGGGCATCACATACAGTTTAATGTGGTTGATGCTGAAACTTTACGAGAAGCACAAAAACATCCTGAGAATTACAGGGATTTGATTGTCCGTGTTGCAGGTTACAGCGATTACTTTGTTGATCTAACCCCTGAATTGCAGGAAGAGATAATTAAAAGGACCGAGCAAGTTAGTTACTGACTCGGAAAGATTTTTTTATAGCTTAGAAATTTTTCTTTTCTCATTTCATTTTTCTTATTTTTAACCCCAGAGGGAATAATTAACATTCATCAAATATCAGGAGGTTATGCAATGGTTCCAATAACGTCTCTTTTACTTCCAATACTGCTTTCCGCAGTTGCCGTATTCATCATTAGTTCCATTATCCATATGGTGCTTGGCTATCATTCAAATGATTACAAAGAGCTTCCTTCAGAAAAAGCAGTGCTGGATGATTTACGTAAACACAATATTCCGCCTGGTGATTATCATTTTCCACGTCCTAAAAATATGAAAGATATGAGTTCACAGGAATTCCTGGAAAAGATGAAACAAGGACCGGTTGGTGTGATGACAATTATGCACCGCAGTTCACCGAGTATGGCAAAGGAACTTGTACTTTGGTTTATATATTCGATAATCGTTGGGATATTTGCTGCGTACGTAGCTGGTCGAGCTCTTCCGGAAGGAGCTCATTATCTTTCAGTATTTCGTTTGGCAGGTGTAACAGCATTTGTTGGATATGGACTAGCATTATTGCAAAACAGTATTTGGTATAATCGAAGCTGGTCAGCAACTCTCAAATCAATGTTTGATGGGTTGATTTATGCTCTCTTCACTGGAGGAATTTTCGGCTGGCTATGGCCGACAGTTTAATGAGGACAAATAAAAAATTTTTATTTAGGAGTGCCGGAAATCGATCCGGCATTTTTATGTTATTAAATTAACTACCTTTGATTAAAATTGAATATTTTTGTATAAAAAATAATTATCATTCTTAACCAGTGAACATTGGCAGAAACATACTTTTATGGGCTTCAAAAAATGAATGGCTGAAAAAACAAATTCCAGAAATGAAATTTGTTCAAAGAGCCGTAAAACGATTTATGCCCGGAACCACAACCGAATCTGCAATTGAAGCATCTAGAGAACTACTTAAGCAGAATATTCCTACTACTTTAACACATCTTGGTGAAAATATCACTAAAATAGAGGAAGCTGAAGAAAATGCTCAGCATTATCTGAAAGTTTTGGAGAAAATAAATAGTGAAAAACTGGATATTGAAATTTCATTAAAGCTTACCCAGATTGGATTGGATCTGTCATTTGAAAAAACATTTGAGTTATTTACAAACATTACTGAGAAAGCAATAAAGTTTAACAACAATGTTTTTATTGACATTGAAGATAGTTCTTACGTTGATAAAACAATTAGCTTCTACAAAAAAGCAAAGGAAAATTATGAGAATGTAGGATTGTGTCTGCAAGCTTATCTTTACCGCACAATGGATGATCTTAAAAAGATCATGGAAATAAATCCGTGGATACGATTGGTTAAAGGTGCATATAAAGAACCTTCGTCTGTAGCATTTCCTAACTTATCTCAGGTAAATGAAAATTATATTGCTATATCTGATTATCTGCTGAATCAAATTAGTGATCAGGGAATACGAGTTGCCTTTGGAACACACGATTTGAGTATTCAGGAGCAAGTGAAGAATAAATCAGAAGAAATTGGAATCCCAAAAGATAAATTCGAGTTCCAGATGCTTTATGGGATCAAGACTTCTGAGCAATACAAACTTGAAAAAGAAGGATATAAAATCCGGACGCTTATAAGCTATGGTGAGCATTGGTATCCGTGGTATATGAGGCGTCTAGCAGAAAGACCGGCGAATGTTGGTTTCGTGTTAAAAAATATATTTAGTAAATAATATTAATAATTAAAAATAAATAAGTTATGGCGAATACATTAAAAGGAATCTATCCTCCACTTGTGACTCCTTTCAATGATGATGAGGTCGCACCTGAGAAGCTAATCGATAATTTGAAAAAGTATGAATTAAAATTACTAGCCGGGTATGTTTTATTTGGTTCTAATGGTGAGAGTGTATTCCTTACGAAGGAAGAAAAACTTTTATTGATTAGGACTACTCGGGAGCATACCAAGCGGACAATTATTGCTGGCACCGGGATGGAATCAATTAAGGATACAATCTTGCTGACAAATGAAGCCGCTGATTCTGGTGCTGATTATGCCTTAATAATTTCACCATCATTCTATAAAGCAGATATGAAGCATCACTCATTTTTGAATTACTATACCCGAATAGCTGACAGCGTGATGATTCCCGTTATAATTTATAATGTTCCAAAGTTTACAAATGTGAATATTGAAACCGAGACAATTATAGAATTAGCAAATCACCCAAACATCATTGGTCTGAAAGATAGTACTGAAAATCCTTCGAGAATTTCTGAGATTGCTGCAAATGTCCATTCAGGCTTTAAATTGATTGTCGGAACGGCATCAGTTCTGTATAATGGAATATTGAACGGAGCTGCTGCTGGAATTTTAGCGCTTGCAAACATAGCTCCTGACCAATGTTTTCAAATTTTATCAAATTTAAACGAACAGAATTATCAAAAGGCGTTGGAGATACAGAATAAAATGATTCCGGTTAACAAAGCAGTAACAGCAAAATATGGTGTTGCAGGATTAAAAGCTGCAATGGATTTAATAGGATATTTTGGTGGTCATCCCAGGTTACCACTTGAGCCACTGAGCGAAGCCAGTATCATCGAGCTAAAGATAATTTTAAAGAAAGCTGAATTAATAGAGTAGGGTACATTATGAAAGAATTTATTCCTCCTAAAAGAATTTTAATGGGTCCCGGTCCATCAAATGTTCATCCAAGAGTTTTAAGTGCGATGTCTGGTCCAACGATCGGACATCTTGATCCAAAGTTCATAGAATTGATGGATGAAATTAAAGAATTACTGAAGTATGCTTTTCAAACAAAAAATGAAGTTACCTTTGCGGTCTCAGGACCCGGCTCTGTTGGAATGGAAACCTGTCTTGTTAATTTAATTGAGCCCGGTTCAAAAGTACTTGTATGCATTAATGGTGTATTCGGTGGAAGAATGAAAAGCATTGTTGAAAGATGTGAGGCTGAAGCCGTCGTAATAAATATTCCCTGGGGAAAAGCAATTGATCCTCAGATTTTCGAAGATACACTCAAAGCAAACAAAGATGTAAAAGTTTGTGCATTTGTTCACGCAGAAACATCGACTGGCGCAAAGAGTGATATCAAGATACTTACAGAAATTGCGCACAAAAATAATTGTATTGTAGTTGCGGATACCGTCACATCGCTCGGAGGAATTCCTGTTTTGATTGATGAATGGAATATTGATGTGTCATATTCAGGTTCACAGAAGTGTCTCTCCTGCCCTCCCGGCCTTTCTCCTGTCACTTTTAATGAACGAGCAGTTGAATACATAAAGAATAGAAAAACTCAAGTTCAAAGCTGGTTTATGGATTTGAATCTGATTCTCAGCTACTGGGGCGGAAGTTCGAAAAGAGCTTATCATCACACAGCACCAATTAATTCTCTGTACGCATTGTATGAATCTCTTCTAATCTTAAAAGAGGAAGGAATTGAAAATTCCTGGGATCGGCATCAGGCTAATGGTAATATATTGATTGAAGAAATGAATAAGCTTGGTTTGAAGCCATTTGTTAAAGAAGACGAAAGATTACCTCAACTTACTTCTATTATTGTACCTGAAGGAATTGATGAAGCAAAAGTTCGTCAATCATTACTCAATGATTTTAATATTGAAATTGGAGCTGGATTGGGAGAACTAGCTGGTAAAGTTTGGCGAATAGGATTGATGGGTTATTCAAGTAATGAAAAGAATATCAATCAATTGGTCAATGCAATGAAAGAAATACTCAAGAATTAAAATCTATAATTAAGATCCTGAAATAAATTCAGGATGTATTATGAAATCAAATCTACTTTTACTTTTAACTGCCGTTATCTGGGGATTTGCCTTTGTGGCACAAAGAGCAGGAATGGAATATCTCGGTCCCTTCACATTTAACACAGCAAGATTTACTCTCGGAAGTCTTTCACTAATTCCTTTGCTTCTACTCAATCAAAAAAGAAAATTTGAGAACAATAACCCGCAGACATTTTCAGATAAAAATCTTCTTTATGGTGGAATAGCATCCGGAACAGTACTTTTTCTTGGAGCCACATTTCAGCAAAGCGGCTTGGTTTACACTGATGCTGGTAAAGCTGGATTCATTACCGGTTTTTACATAATTCTCGTTCCGATATTGGGTTTGTTCGTAAAGCAGAAGACATCAATGTTTACATGGTTTGGTGCTGTAGTTGCAATATTCGGATTATATCTATTGAGTGTAAATGAATCATTTGAAATAAACATTGGAGATGTGCTTGTTTTTATCGGTGCATTTTTCTGGGCAATACAGATTCTGGTAATTGGATTTTATTCAAAAAGAATTGATCCTTTCAAGCTGGCTTTTTCTCAATTTGTTGTTTGTTCGATTCTCAGCTTATTAGCAGCCGTATTCACTGAATCAATACAAATACAAAATATTTTGCAAGCTTTACTTCCGATTCTTTATGCCGGTTTATTTTCAGTTGGGATAGCATTTACAATTCAAGTTGTTGCCCAGCGTGAAGCCCATCCGGCAAATGCTGCAATCATTATGAGTCTTGAGGCAGTATTTGCAGTTATTGGCGGATGGCTGATTCTTAATGAATCAATTCCATTAAGAGGATTATTAGGTTGCATTTTAATGTTACTTGGAATGATTCTATCTCAGCTTTATCTTTTCGGTAAGAAAAAATAAAATTATTCAATTTAACTACTCAGAGGAGCTTATAATGAAAATGTTTAAGCTTTCTGTAATTGCTCTCGGGATTGTACTTCTTTGCTCCTCCCTTCTCTCTTCACAGAATGAACTAAAGAAAAAACTTGAATCTCTTCCAGGAATTCTAAGCGTTGAAAGAATTCAACCAGACTCAGAATATACTGAGGCATTTAAAATATATATCGAGCAACCTATTGATCATCATAATCCCAACGGAAAAAAATTCGAGCAAAAATTTTATCTGTCTCACAACGATTATTCCCTTCCAATGGTCATTGAACTTGACGGATACAACATCGATTTAAATAGAGGTAATGAACTTGCATCAATATTAAAGTGCAATAAAGTCGTTGTTGAGCATCGTTTCTTTGGAGAATCTGTTCCCGATAGTATTGATTGGAATTATTTGACAATCGAGCAAGCTGCGAATGATCACCACAATATTATTGCAACTTTGAAAGAGATCTATCAGGACAAATGGATAACAACAGGAATCAGTAAAGGCGGACAAACAACCTATATCCATAAATATTTTTTTCCGGATGATGCTGATGCATCAGTGTGTTATGTGGCACCTCTCAACCTAGCCTCGGAAGATCCTCGTATTTATCATTTTCTCGATAATGTCGGTAATGAAGAGTGCAGAACAAAAATGGTTCTTTTTCAGAGAGAAGTTTTAAAAAGAGCTGATCAATTAATTCCACTCTTTCTTAACGAAGCAAAAGAAAATAGTTATACTTTTTCATTAGGAAATGATAGATTAATCTTCGAGTACATCGTGCTCGAGTACGGATTTGCATTCTGGCAATGGCAATACACAACCTGCGATCAAATCCCTGATACAACGGCTTCCAACGAAGAGTTGTGGGATCATCTACAAAACGGTTCATCTTACACATACTTTTCAGATCAGGAAGCTATACCAAATATTCCCTTTGCTTACCAGGCTTATGCACAAATGGGATACTATGGTTATGATATAACTGATTTTAAAGATTTGTTAATAGAAGTGAAAGAACCAACGAGTAAAATATTTTTGCCAGAAAATCTCAGACCTGTATTTGATTGCTGCAGTATGCAAAAGATAAATAGCTGGATTCAGAAATATGGCAATAATATGATTTTTATTTACGGTGAGATTGATTCCTGGTCTGCCACAGCAGTTGAACTTACTGGAGAAACCAACTCCATTAAAATGGTAAAGAAAGGTGGTAATCATCGAACGAGAATTAATAGTTTTGATGATGAAGAGCGAAATTTTATAATAAATAAATTGGAGTATTGGCTGGATTATAGAATTCCTCAAAAAAAAGCCGGGATTTAACCCGGCTATATAGTCCACTAAAAGTTAGACCTTACTTGAATGTGTCTTTCGAATCAACAATTGTTACATTTTTAACATTCAATTTGAAGTTTTCTGTTGCTGCATCTTCGTTCAGGATCTCTTCGGATAATCCAGCTTTGACAATATTGGAATAGCTCATTGGTGAAGTCAAGTTTTCCTTTAGACTTTTTGCAAGTGGTTCGGCTTCACTGACATCGGTCACGATTGTGATTTTCATATTTTCAATCTGCATATATTTTTTTATTGCTGAATTAACATCATCAAGTGTAACTTTTGAAAGCAGCTCACCTAGCTCCTGAATATAATTTTCTCTGCCGTACATTTTTGAATCCATTAAATAACCAAGTTGCTCATCGGGTGATTTAATGTATAGCTTAATGTAACTTTGAAGGAAAGCACGTGTTGCTTCAAAATCTTCCTGTGAGATTCCGTTTTTAATCATCTTATCCATTTCTCTCAAAGCCATTCGTAATGCAAAATGAGCGTGACCAATATTTATATCACTTAATTCTTCATACTGCGCTTTCAGTTGCTTTGCAATCTGAACAGGTCTTATCCACAACGCAAAATAGTTTGAATGTCTTGGTACACCTGAAGGAGGAAGCATGTTTCCACCACCGTTATTGTACCATTCAATGTATGAGTAATCACCATAGTTCATTGAGCGTTGTTCACGAATCATCTGATAGAGTTTTCCGTAAGATTTTCTGTGTTCACCTAAATATGAATTTGCCACCATTAACGCTGCAAAATCATCGTCTGCTCTGGTTATTGAGAGCGGATATCCGGTGAAAATTGCAGAGCCAAAAGCTCCTTCCTTTGCGATTATTTCTACTTCAATACCATTGGGCGATTTCACAACTGGTGGGATTGGAACTGTCGGTATCGTGTCCGGTAATTTATTGAGATCACTTTTTAATTTATTCAGAAAATCTTCGCTGTAATTTCCAGCAATCCCTACCATCAGATTATTTCTTGTGAAATATTTTTTGTAGTGTGCTTTAACATCATCGAGAGTTATTCCACTGACGGAAGCTGATTTTCCTTCGATCATATGTTGATAGTTGGTTCCTCTGAACAGAAAATCTTCTAATGCTTTTTTGCTGTATTCTTCATCAGACGAAGCACGGATTACCTGATCAACATAAGCCTGCTGATTAACTTTCACTCTATCAAAATCAGATTGGGATAATGATGGATTCGTTATAAGTCCAATCATAATTGGATAAAACTCATCCATCCAGTCTTTGTGAAATTGAAAAGTAAATATTGCAACCTCTTTATCGACTGATGAATAATAGCTTGCTGCCATTGGATAGATTTTGTCTTGAATATCACCGAAAGTAAGTTCACCTGTTCCACCTTGAGTAATCAACTGAGAAGTAGTATAAGTCAATCCTTCTTTCCCCTGAGGATCGCTAATTGATCCATTCTTAAACATAAATTTAACAACAAGTTTAGCTGAATTAGGCTGTTTTAATTCAACGATTTCCTGTGCCATAATAATACCGGTTAGTAAAATTGAAATGATTAAAGTCTTCATTATTCTACCCCTCCTTTCTCATCGGCTGAAATTGTAGCTATTGTCAATCCGCTTTCAATGTAATATTTATCTGCAATCATCTTGATGGCTTCGTCAGTTACTTTATCGTACATTGTATATAAACGATTTAATGACTCGGGATCACCCGTAAGATAAATGTAATGACTAACTGAATTTGCTATTGCATCAGGATTATCAATACCCATTGCATAACTGTATTTTAAATTCGATTTGGTCTCTTCCAGAACCTTTGGATCAACTCCATTATGTTTTATTTCATTAATCGCTTTTGTTATTTCATCTCGCACATATTGAAAATCATCTTTATTAATGAATGAAGCCTGGATATTGATAAGATATGGATCACGGGAATCCATCGCTCCGCCACCGAGAAATCTTAGTTTCTGTTCTTCAACAACAAGCTTTTTATAGAGTTTTGAGTTTTGTGAGAATAGAATTGTATTCATTACATCAATTGCGGGCATATCAATTTTTGTATCGCTGAATGCAGGACCTTTATAATTCATGCTCATATATGGTGGAATTGAACCATCCTGTAAATGAACAGATCTTTTTTCTTTTTGCGGTGGTTCAACAGGAATTTCAGCAGAGTAATTTCCAGTTTCCCAATTGCCAAAATATTTCTCAGCAAGTGAATTAACCTTTTCTTTGTTAACATCACCAACAACAACTATGGTTGAATACTCAGGTCTGTAGTATCGATTAAAAAACTCAATTGAATATTCATACTGGTTTGGCATGTCAACTATGTCCTCAAAAAATCCCATTGTAGTATGTTTGTAAGTATGAACATCAAATGCAGTGTTCAAAAGACTTTCGTAAAGTCTTTGATAAGGATTGGCAAAGTTTTTTGTGTATTCACCTTTAACAGCACCTGCTTCTACTTTAAAATCGTGTTCAGGATATTTAAGATTCATAAATCTGTCTGATTCCAGCTCAAACATCTTTTCAAGATAATCAACATTTCCTGTCATATGATAAATTGTCCGGTCAAGTGAAGTGTTTGCATTTGCACCTGCACCAGTCATTTTTAATACTTTGTTATATTCTTCACGTGGATATTTATCTGTCCCTCTGAACATCATGTGTTCAAAGAAATGAGCAAAACCTGTTACTCCATCTTCAACTTCATTTCTTGAACCTACACGAACAACAATATAGAATGCAGCAAGACCAGGACTATCAAAAGGAACGGTTACTACATTTAATCCGTTATCTAATTTGTGTTGATAAATTGGATACGGTAGGATTTTGTCGTCACTTGCGTTTAAATTGGTAAGCATGATCGACATCAATCCTATGGTCAGCATTAGTTTTTTTCTGCACACATTTTACTCCTAAATATATTATTAAATATTTGATTTGATTTTTGTCGCCCGAATTTAACTCAATACCGCCCTTGAGCCAAGAGAAAAAAATAGTTGATTCTAAATACTTGATAAGCGGCAAATAAATGGCAGCTCTTGAAATACAATATTTGCATTAAAAAATTACTTCACTTTTTATGATTCATTACATATTTTAATGGTAATGCTGACAAACAATTATCTTAGTATCGATTCTATATAAGCTACAATGCTTATTAATAAAACTATTTCATAGATTGTCAATAAGCAAATGGACAGGTTTTTCAAATAGCATGAGAAGTTTCGAAGTAACATTGACTTACAAACCTCTGCTTGTAAATCAGATTATCTCCAAATCAATTATGATAAACAAGCAAAAGATTTTAGAAGTTGAATTAGACGAAGCTGTATGCAATTCACCGGAAGAATTTTGTGATGCAGTTATTAATATTCACGAACGACCGGAGGTTATTAGAATTAACATTGTAGAAAAATATAAATCGACAGGAAGACCACTATACTGGTTAACTGAAAATTATGGCAGAATCTATTTTTACAATGGCGTCCCAATTGTGTTAAATAGAAACTAAAATTTTTATTAAATAAAGCTCGACCAAAGCACCCATCCTTTTTGATACAATTCTCATTTTAGATTCCAATTAGATACATCAAGCTTTACTTAACAGCAAGATTTGGATGATTATTCCCCATTCTCAGAATTCGCTTGTGTGGCATAATCGTTGAATTTCTGAAGGTAAAAATGGAGGGTAAATTTATGGCAGTGTACTTACTTGCCGGAATAATTTTAGGCGGACTATTACTATTTATAGTTATCTCAATTCGAGGTATAAAAAAATCCAAATCGGAAATTGAAAAAATGTTTAAATAACTGATTTTACTCCAGTAAATTAATTTGTGGTGAGGGCGATCGTTAGGAGATTACGAAAGTAGTCTCCTTTTTTTATGAATTTTATCTGAGATATACCTGAAAACCAAAAAGAATAAAAATATTTCCAAGCTTGATATTTAATTCATTCGTGTTTCCCAGATAGTTTTTATTTTCTCCGTTCAAACTGCCTCCTTCCCATCTGCCGGTTATTTCAAAGGCAATTGTATTCGTGACAAAATGGGAGAGACCCATACCCCCGTTGTATGCAAATCCATTAGCATAAGCATCATTATTGTAGTAAGCATATTCAAGTGTAGTTATAGTTTCATTTTTCTGTGAGAAAGATGCATAACCACCTGAACCTTCAATGAATAATGCAAAGTTACCGCCCATTGGAAAGTAATATCTTGCCCATAAACCAAGAAACCAGATTTTTTCATTAAAAGTTTCACTTGAATTATCAGGATTCGGATCCGGAGACGTTGTTCTGTCCTTTTGACGCCACTGGAAATCAAATCCAAAAACGGCATTAGTTTCAACGATGCTTCCGTTGCGTGAACTAAATACAAAGTTAAAGCCGTCGACTTTTGAATTCGAATTCACATTTTCAAAATTTTCGGAGATATCAAAATTTTCCCAACCAAGCCACCCCGCAATTCCACCCGACCAACCGTCTTTAGCTAACGCTTCTTCACGATTTTGTTGAGGATAAATTATAATTGTTAAAAGTAATGGCAGAATAAAAATAAATTTCAATTTCATTTTTTTCCCAAATGAGTTATTGGTTAAATATTATCTAATAAAATTAAGACACCTAATCTTATTGCAAAGGAATTAAAATCATCCTGAACAATTTGATACGCTCCACAAAGTTCAAATACAGAAGGATCAGCAAGCTGGTAACGATAACCAATCCCAATACTTCCGGCATATTTTGCTTCATAGTCGGTCGATACTTTTTCTTGACTATAAACATCATAAAGATCTGCTGTAACTCTTAAAAAATGTACGCCCGCTTCAGCGAATCCAAAAAAATCATTCACAAAATAATATCTAACACCGGCTAAAACTGGAATAGCCTGAACGGAAAAGTCAATCACTTTTCCCTGTACAGCAAAACCTTCTCCTTTACCTGGAAAATTCTGATATGAACCAGAAATAGTTGCGGATAACTTATCACTAAAAACTAATTCACTGACGACTGAGCCGCCTATTCCTGTTTCAACTAAATCTGAGAAAGAACCGGTTGGAATTCCAATATTAAATGATGCACCTGCATTAAAACGAATTTGAGCTGATAATGTTGAAAGTGTAATTACTAACAAAAGCAGAAGAAATATTTTCAAATTATTAATCCTTATTTTACTTAAATGAAAACTTACAAATGTTAATTATAAATCGAAAAAAGATTTTGGATTGTACATACAAATCAAAGTAATTCTATATTCTTTTCTAGTACAGTTGCCAGTTGGCAACTAAAACTCTACAAAATATTTTGTCATAATATGAAAATAACTTTAAGTTTATTGTCGAAAATTTTTCAATTACAAATAAATTGCGATTTACGGAGAACAAATGCATAACAATTCTTTAAACCATCTTGATTATTATCGCCTTCCATGGAATCTCACTGACAACTCTATTTCCTGGCTTGAACCAACTTCAAAGTGTAATTTATACTGTGAAGGCTGCTACAGATTAAACGAAAAAGATGGTCATAAATCTCTTGATCAGGTTAAAGCTGATCTTGATGTGTTCGTAAAATTAAGAAATGCTGATGGTGTATCCATTGCTGGCGGAGATCCGTTGACTCATCCCGATATAATTGATATCGTAAAAGAAGTTAAAAAAAGAAATATGAAGCCTATCATCAACACAAATGGATTGGCTTTAACAAAGGAATTACTTCACGAACTTAAAAAAGCGGGCGTGTTCGGCTTTACATTTCACATTGATAGCAAACAAGGAAGACCTCAATGGAAAGATAAAAACGAATTAGAGCTTAATGAATTAAGATATAAATATGCACGAATGCTTGCTGATGAAGGAAACATTTCCTGTGCATTTAATTCAACCGTATATGAAGACACGATGAAATACATTCCTGAAATGGTAAAATGGGCACATAAGAATATCGATATTGTGAACGTGATGGTATTCATTCTCTATCGTGCTGTTGATAACAAAGAATATGATTTTTATCTCGGTCCGCAAAAAATTGATATGAGCCAGCTTGTTTACAATGAAGATCAAGTAACAAGAGCTGATATAAAAGCTCCTGAGGTTGTTGAGTTGATCAGAAAAGAATATCCTGACTTTGATCCTTGCGCATATTTAAATGGTTCAGAAAAGCCGGATTCATTTAAATGGCTATTAACTGGAAGATTAGGTACAAAGAAAAAGATTTATGGATATGTTGGTAGCAAAGGAATGGAAATGGTTCAGATGTTTTATCATTTGTGGTTTGATAAATATCTGGCTTACGCAGCACCAAAATGGACGAGACGTGGCAAGAGTATGCTTTTAATGGGAGCTCTTGATAAAAAATTACGAAAAGCATTTTTCAACTATTATAAAAATCCGTTGAATATTTTTAAAAGACTCCACTACCAATCGGTTATGATAATTCAGCCAGTCGATTTTATGCCTGATGGAAGACAAAGTATGTGCGATGGCTGTCCGGATATAACTGTATGGAACGGTCAACTCGTTTGGTCTTGCAGAATGGAAGAGCAACTAAAGTTTGGACATAATCTTAAAACATATCCTAAAGATTTTTTAAATTAGAAAACCGATTAAGATGTAAAAATAGAAAGCTGCTGTCAAAAGCAGCTTTTTTATTGCAATTGCATCTGCTCATCTCTATTTTTACGAAGTAATTATTGCGCCTGTAGCTCAATTGGATAGAGCACCTGACTTCGGATCAGGCGGTTTGGGGTTCGAGTCCCTACAGGCGTACAACTTTTAAAATCACAAATCCCAAAAATCATATATCAATCAAGCACCATTAATCAACTACATATACAAAAATTACTGTAATAACTCTTTATGATTTTCGATGAAACAAAGTACAAATTTATGTTCGCAGCCCTTCAGGAAGCTGAACAAGCTTTTGAAGAAAATGAAGTTCCGGTTGGTGCTGTAGTTGTAAAAGACAACAAAATAATTGGTCGTGGTCATAATCAGGTTGAAAGATTAAAAGATGCAACTGCTCATGCAGAAATGATCGCTATTACTTCTGCTGCAAATCATATCGGTAACTGGCGTCTGAATGACTGCGCAATATTTGTAACTTTGGAACCTTGCATCATGTGTACGGGTGCTTTGCTAGCCTCACGCGTTGCTGATTTGTACTTCTCTGCATATGATCCAAAATTTGGTGCCTGCGGAAGTATTTACAATCTCGCTGAGGATGGAAAAACAAACCATAAAATAAATGTTTATTCGGGAATTTATTCGGATGAAAGCACAAAATTATTACAGGATTTCTTCGACATATTGAAGAATAAAAATGCCTTAAAGTTTTCTCCTCCAACAGCTTGAGACTACATTTTAATTTCTCTAATTTGCAGTAAAAAAAATATTCTTTATGCGACTACTATTATTTGGGGCACCCGGCGTTGGTAAAGGAACACAGGCAAAATTGCTCTCCTCTAAATTCAATATTCCTCATATTTCTACCGGGGATATTTTAAGACAAGCCGTCAAAGATCAAACTGAACTTGGAAAAAAAGCAGATGAAATTATGAGCAGAGGCGATCTTGTTCCAGACAATATCATGATGGGTATCATTCATGAAAGATTAAAAAAATCTGATTGTGAAAACGGTTTCATTCTTGACGGATTTCCCCGAACAATAAATCAAGCAGTTGAACTTGACAAACTTCTTACCGAACTAAATTTAAGTGATATCAAGCTCATTAATATTTATGCTGATGAAGAAGAAATTGTTAAAAGATTGAATAACCGGCGAGCCTGCAAAGTTTGCGGACAAATATTTACAATGTCAGAAATTGAAAATTTTTATCTATGTCCAAAATGCAATTCAAAGAATAGTTTTTACCTCCGTGACGATGACAAAGAAGAAGTAATAAGAAAGCGCCTGAATGTATTTCGGCAAAATACTGAACCAGTTCTAAAGCATTATGAGAAACAAGGAAAAGTGATTTCGATAAATGGTCTTGGCAGCATTGAGGATGTTAATAGCGAGTTGATGCGTTTACTTTTCCAGTAACTTAAATCTGTGGTTCTGTTTTCGGTTTTATAATTGCTTTTAATGCTCTTCCATCTTCAAGTTTTATTACTCTCTCATTAGCTTTTTTAACAATCTCGTAATTATGAGTAACGACGAGCACTGCTGTTCCCCTTTTATTTATTTTTTTGAGAAGAGCTAAAATTTCGGATGAAGTATCAGGATCAAGATTTCCTGTTGGTTCATCGGCAAGAATTAGTATCGGATCATTTATGATCGCACGTGCAATTGCTACTCGTTGCTGTTCACCGCCGGAAAGTTCACCCGGCTTATTAAGTCTTTTATGCGAAAGTCCAACTTCAGCAAGCACTTCGTTTATCTTCTTTTTAATATCAGTAGAAGAGGCTCCGGTTACTTTTAATACGTAAGCTAAATTCTGATAAACGTTGCGATCAGGAAGCAGCTTGAAGTCTTGGAAGATCACTCCAATTTTTCTTCTGAGCAACGGGATCTGATGAGGTTTTATTGTCTGGGAATCATACTCAGCAATCCTCACCGTTCCTGTAAGTGGAAACAAATTCATATAAATCAATTGCATCAATGTGCTTTTGCCGATACCGCTTTTACCGATCACAAAAACAAATTCACCGTAATCCAGCTGCATGTTCAGATTCGTGAATACCGGTTGATTCTTATAATGAAATTCTACATTGTCAAACGAAAGCATCATCGATTTATTTTCTTCAATATGAATTGTGCACGCTCAGCATTGGATTTTATATCGGTAAAAGTAAAGCAATTATAACAAGCTGTTACTTTAAACCCACATCTTTCCGCCAGGTTAAAATAAGTTTCTAGTTTGTAAATTTTTTGTTTATGCTCTTCTCGATAATTATTAGAGATACCATCCGAAATATAAAAGCTATTGTGATGAATCCTGCTATGCTTTTTATAATAACTTACCCTCTGATACTGAAATCCATTACTACGGCCTTCAATAGTTTTGGGATAAATAAAGTTTAAACTGTTTGATTCCAGACTTACATCGAATATAAAAATTCCTTCGGGATCCAGTATTTCATAAACTTGCTTGAAAAGAGCTCTTATATCTTTTTCTCTGAGCAGATAGTTCACGCTGTCGAAAGCAGAAAAAACTAAATCAAAGTTCATTTTAAGAGGAAGTGAAATCATATCACAACACAACCGTGGAATTCCTTTGGTATCAGAACTTTTAAGTATTTGCAAAGAAATATCGGCGGCAAGATAATATTTAAATCTTTGGTAAATCTGATCCGAGATTTTACAATTACCAGCAGCCAGTTCAAGAGTTGTATCTAATTTCCGAGTATGTTTTTGTGCAACCTCAAAAATATAATTTGCCCAGCTTGAATAATTAACATTTTCCATCAAGCTATCGTAAATCAATGATACTTTTTCGTAAGGTCGAACCTTCATATTGAGGAAAGATTTTTTCTTCTGTTTTCAAGTATTAGTTTAGCATACCGGTAAGCTTCAATCATACTTGATTCGTCAGCGATACCTTTCCCTGCAATATCATAAGCCGTCCCGTGATCAGGCGACGTTCTGATGATCGGAAGACCTGCAGAATAGTTAACTCCTTTTCCTGCATTGATATATTTAAAAGGAATTAATACCTGATCGTGATAAAGACCAAATACTAGATCATAGTGATTAAATTTTCTATGAGCAAAAAACGCATCTGATGGAAACGGCCCATCTACAATATTTTTAAATTCCGGATTGTTGAGAACAGGTTCAATTATTTTTTTCTCTTCGTCTCCGATTATACCATTTTCACCGGCGTGTGGGTTTAAGCCAAGTAGAGCAATTTTTGGATTATTGATGCCTAAGTCAACTTTCAACATATTGATTACTGTTTTCAATTTCAAAGAAAGCTGTTTTTGATTTATTGTAATAGAAACTTTCTTTAGAGGAATATGAATTGAATACAATCCAACTCTCAAATGCTTTGACAAAAATGTCATCACAAAATTCTTCACTCCGCACCAATCAGCATACATTTCAGTCTGACCAGGATAATTGATTCCTGCCATCTTTAAAGCCGTTTTTGAAACGGGAGCAGTTACTACTGCTTCGGCTAAATTCTGTTTCAACAAATCGAACGATATTTTTAGCGCAGTGAATGCAGCTCTGCCTGAATCAACAGTCGGCTCCCCATATTTTTGTTTTCCTGAACTGAAATTCAGTAAAGTCACTTGTGGAATGCTTCTATAATTCGTTTTAATTTTCTGAACGATTTCATAATCAAATTCAGGCTTTACAATTTTAACTGTACGATTAAAAACTTTTTCAGGAATGATTAGAATAAAATTGCAGGATTTTTTTCGAGAAGTTAACTTGTTTAGAGCTTTTACAGATATCTCAGGACCAATTCCATTAACATCACCGCAGGTTATAACAAATCTATTCATTAATTTTCGGTCAAAGTGAAATTACCAGTACCTTTTCTATCAATGAAAGTAAACTTCCTGTCAGGTTGTGAGTACGTCCAGGTTTCTACAATTTGTCCCATTGAGTTTGATGATCGTTCAATTTTTTCCGGATTACCAAATTTTATATACACCACTCCTCTGTCGGTCTTTGCCCCATTATCTTTCCCAATACCTCTGAATTCTTTTATTGAATGATCAACCCGGTTATAGTATTCGGACATCACTTCGTTGAAAACTGTTTCGGGATTAGGGTCGTATTTAGCCCAGTACGAAGACAAAATATCCGAGTAATCATCACTACTTTGCTTCAAAAGTGGATACACAACTGAATCTGGTTCGATAAAGTTTAAGTATTCGATAGCTTTTTCAGGGTCCATCAGTGAAAATGGTTTATTGAACCATACGATCTCAGAACTGAATTCTTCATCAACAGAATTATCTTCACTAGTTACCGATAATTCAACTGTACCTTCTAATAGTTTTTCATTTACGTTTCGGAGTACAAAATTTCTGAGACGAACATTCACTTCATCTTTGGAGACAGAAATCTTCCTATCACAATCAATAATTCCTATCGGTATAATGTAAGATTCATTGACAGACGTAGAAATAATTATTTCATCATTATTTTCAATAGTAACTTTAAGCGAGGAGATACTAGTATCGCGAATCGGAATAATCAAGTGAAATTTTTCATTGCTAAAAGGAATTTTGCCTCCGGCATTAGCTAATGTAAAAGATTTACTTTCTCTGCAATTTAATTCTTCTGAATTGATAACGAGAGGATGGAAAACTGATCTGTCATCTTCCAATTCTATTTTGATTGGTTTCAGAGGCATTTCGCCTGATGAATTTTTATCGGAAATGAATGCAGCAACTTTGTATTCACCCGGTTTTATTTTAAAACTTAAGTAATCCTGCAGAAAAAGATTTTTATCGTTTGTCGACTCAAAATTTTCAACTGTAATCTCGCTGTCTTTTATATCCCTTGATACTATTTTAGAATCTTCATCTAAAATTTCAACAATTACACTGAAACCGGCATTGAAAGAATCCACTTTACGTTCAAAGACAAGCAGGTTATAGGGAATTCTGTAAGTGTAATAAACTGAAAAACTGCTATCAACAGCTGGAAGCCAAATTATTTCTGATTGAAATGGAAATCTGGGAGCGATTTGCTGCGGATCTGAATCTGGTTGTCCAAATAGTGTGACGCTAAATAGGAAAAGCCCAATTAAAAATTTTTTCACTTTTTTAGATGAAAAATATAAATGGCTGATTTACAATCAAGGCAAAATTGCTTACAGTTAATAAAATAAATTAACTGTTAGTTATTCATATTGTTCAGGAAGTCCTTGTTATTCTTTGTTCCCCTGATTTTATCAAGTAGAAACTCCATTGCTTCGACCGGACTAAAATCACTGAGTATTTTTCTAAGGATCCAGATCTTTCCTAAATCATCTTCTTTCATCAATAAATCTTCTCTTCTGGTTCCTGAACGGTTTACATCAATTGCCGGGAATATTCTTCTGTCACTTAAATCACGGTTTAGAACAAGTTCCATATTACCTGTGCCTTTAAATTCTTCGAAGATCACATCATCCATTCTGCTGCCTGTGTCGATTAGTGCAGTTGCAATAATAGTTAAGCTGCCGCCATCCTCTGTATTTCTTGCAGCTCCGAAAAATCTTTTTGGCTTATGTAGTGCATTTGAATCAACACCACCGGACAATATTCTTCCACTGTGCGGAACAACTATATTATGAGCTCTTGCTAATCTTGTGATACTATCGAGAAGAATAACGACGTGCTCATTTGCTTCAACCATTCTTTTTGCTTTTTCAATAACCATATCAGCAACCTGAACGTGCCTGTCAGCTGGTTCATCAAACGTTGAGCTGATAACTTCACCCTGAACCGAGCGTTCCATATCCGTTACTTCTTCGGGCCGTTCGTCAATAAGTAATACAATTAATTTTATTTCGGGGTGATTTCTTGTAATCGAGTTAGCAATTTTCTGAAGTAAAACTGTTTTACCGCTTTTGGGAGGAGATACTATCAAACCGCGTTGGCCTTTACCAATCGGTGCGAGCATATCCATAACTCTCATCGAATATTCACCGGGTGCGGATTCAAGATTAATTTTCTTTGTTGGATAAACCGGAACTAGATTATCGAAAAGCGTTCTTTCGCGTATATTCTCCGGCGCAAGTCCATTTACAGCTTCGACACGTAGAAGTGCGAAAAATCTTTCGCCTTCCTTTGGAGGTCTGACTTGCCCGCTGACAAAGTCACCTGTTCGAAGACTGAATTTTTTAATCTGTGAAGGCGATACATAAATATCATCCGGTGAAGGAAGATAATTGTAATCTGAAGATCGTAGGAAACCATAACCATCAGGAAGAACTTCGAGTACGCCTTTTGAGAATGTAAGTCCATCCTTCGAAGTTTGTGCTTCCAAAATTTTGAAAATTAGTTCCTGTTTGCGAAGATCGCTGTAACCGGGAATATTAAGTTCCTTAGCTATCTCATTAAGTTCTACGATCTTCTTTGACTTGAGTTCGGATATATCCATTGGCATAGTTTTGATCCTGAATTATTTATTTATCGGATGAAGGTATAGTTATTTTACATAAATTTTTACTGGTTTTCAGCCAGTCAGCAAATTCGGGGAATAAATTATTACTATAACACTTAGTTTATTACTTGATAGGTTTTTGCGGCTCACCGAAACATAAACCTTAAATTTATAAATGTCAAGCTAATCATCCTTGTAATTGCAGCTTAATTTCACCAAGTAAATACATGCTACCAAGTACGACCAGACAATTGCTGGATTCACTATTCTTAAACTCTTTAATGAAACCAGCGGGCTGGTTCAATATTCTGCTTCTAACATCTAATCGATTGCATATTTCATGTATTTCGCTTGGTTTTGCTGCCCTCTCATACTGGATTTCTGATAGCAGTAGTTCATCAAAGTATTCTCCAAGTTTCTTAATCATCTCTTCGATAGCTTTATCCCGCATCGCACCAAATATCAAAAATCTCTTGTCGTATTGGGATGCTTCTTTATTAAACTCGTTAAGAAAATTTTCAATACCTTCCAGGTTATGTGCTGAATCAAAAATTATTCGAGGTGATTTATGATATATCTCATATCTTCCTGTGAGTCCTGTGTTCTTTGAAACATTTTTAATTCCATTTTTGAACTTCTGCTCATCGAACTTGGAAAATGTTTCGGCAACGGTTAAAGCAGCAAGTGCAGCATTTGTTTTTTGATAACTCCCTTTTAAAGGTGGATTGATTTCAAATATTTTGTTATCAAGAATTCTGATACTTTCTGAACTTCCTTCAACTAAATATTTCTTTAAAGGGAGATATTGACTTTGCTTCTCGATGCATTTTTCTCTTACTATTCTCTCAGCTTCTGGCTTTAATAATCCAGTAAATACCTTCGTATCATTTTTAATGATTGCCGCTTTTTCTGATGCAATCTGTTCAATTGTATTTCCTAAAACATTTGTATGTTCTAAACTGATTGTTGTAATCACCACAGCTAATGGATTTAAAACATTCGTTGAATCAAGTCTTCCGCCTAATCCTGTTTCGATAACACAAAAATCAGTTTTCGTTTCTTTGAAATATTGGAATGCCATTGCAGTAGTAACTTCAAAAAAAGTAAGCTGATATTCATCGATATATTTATCGTTTCTGGAAATGAATTCAGCAACATACTTGTTCTTCAATCTGTTTTCCGTTAATAACGATTCTCTCATTGAACTTCACAAAATGCGGAGAAGTATATAATCCAACTTTGTAACCCATTTCCATCAAAATGCTTGCAATAAATGAGGATGTGCTCCCTTTTCCATTTGATCCTGCAATGTGAATAGTCTGTAATTCATTCTGTGGATTGCCAAGATAATTTAGAAAACCAATTGTATTATCAAGTCCAAGCTTTATTCCGAAGGTGTGAAGAGAGAAAAGTTTCTTCAGTGAAGTTTCGAGATCCATCAAATTATAATTGATATGATGCAATTAGTGCTGAAATTTTTTCAATTCCGTTTTTGATACAATGTTCTTCCAGTTGATTTACAATTTTTCCTGGTGCAGTCGGATCGATAAAATTCAATGTTCCAATCTGAACAGCAGTTGAGCCAGCAATCATAAATTCAACAACATCCTTCCAATCCATAATTCCACCGATTCCTATGATCGGCATTTCAACCTGTCTGGAAATTTCCAGTACTTTTGCAATTGCAACCGGTTTGATTGCAGGACCGGATAACCCTCCTGTAACATTTTGGATTTTTGGTTTGCGCGTAAAAATATTAAATGAAGCACCAACGAGAGTATTTATTGCAGAAACAGCATCGGCACCATTCTCTTTTGCTGCTTTAGCGAATTCGGCAATATAAGAAACATTCGGAGAAAGCTTCATGATCAGAGGTTTAGTTGTTACCGCTCTTACTTTCTCTGTTATTTGTGCTACGGATTTCAAATCATTACCGAAGGATAATCCGCCTTCTTTCACATTCGGACATGAAACATTTATTTCAAACGCTTTTATTGTTTCTTCTGATGTTAGAATTTTCGTACACTCAACATATTCCTCGATAGTACTAGCGGCAATGTTACAAATCAATGGAACATCATACTTTTTGAGGAAAGGAATTTTTTCTTTGATGAAAGCTTCAACTCCCACATTTGCAAGTCCGATCGCATTCAGCATTCCGGAAGGAGTTTCGACAATTCTTTGCGGCGGATTACCTTTTCTTGGTTTAAGACTCAATGATTTTGTTACGATTCCGCCAAGTTTATTTAAATCTGTAAATTCAGAAATTTCATTTCCATATCCCACTGTTCCAGAAGCAAGCATAATAGGGTTACGCAAAGTCAACGAACCAATTTTAACTGACAGATCCACCTTGCTCATATCACAACATCTTTAATATTGAAAACAGGTCCATCCTTGCACACAAGAAGATATTTTTCTGACTGTGCTGTCGATTCAATCGGACAGCCTTGACAAATTCCGAATCCGCAGGCCATTGCACATTCAGTAGATACTTCACAATCAAAATTGTGTTTCAGGCAAAATTCTTTTAGTACCCTTAGCATAGCATTCGGTCCGCATGCAAAGATTTTAATTTTTTGTGATTGAAGTAGTTCCAGATTCTGTTCAAGAAGCTGGACTACATTTCCTTTAAAGCCTACACTTCCATCATCTGAAGCAATTTGAACATTTTTGAGATTGTATGTAATCACATCGTGTTCAGATCTTCCACCAACAAATGAAATAATATTTTTCTTCCTCTCCAACATTCTTGTTACGAAAGGAAAAGGTGCAGCACCTAAACCACCCGCGACTATGATCGCAGTATCATAACTTCCATTCAAATTAAAACCATTTCCAAGTGGACCAAGGATATCTAAATGGCTTCCAATTTGTTTGTGAGCCAGCATACTTGTCCCTTCTCCCATAACATTGAACATCAGATAAAGATGATCGCCGATAACATCACAAACGCTGAATGGTCTTCTTAGAAGAGGTGCAGTCCGGTTGGTGACCCTGATATTCAAAAACTGACCAGGTTTAATAATTGAAGTAAGTTCAGGTGATAATACTTTAAGTAGATAAATTTGAGGATTTATTTCAAGGATTTCTTCGACTGGCGAATTCGTTATGAACAATTTAAATGATTTTCCCTAATTGATTGTTGATTATTTAATGGAAGTGTCTTTGAATAGTTAATCATCTGTATCAGAACTTAAATATCTTTTTCGTTGATCAAAATTATAGCTTAAGTGAATGATTTCAAAATAGGTCGGAAAGAAGAATGGTCTACTCAGAAATTTTATTTTCAATTTCAGAGATTTTATTCAGTCGATTTTGGTGTCTGCCACCCTCAAATTTTGTGATAAGCCATTCATCCAAAATTAATTTTATTGAATCTTCACCGAGTGATCTTGCGCCAATAACAAGAACATTTGCATTGTTATGCGCACGTGCACTTCGGGCGCTGAATGTATTGTAACAAGTCGCTGCTCTGATTCCTTTAAATTTATTTGCAGTTATTGCTGATGGAATACCGGTTGCATCGATCAATATTCCAAAATCATTCTCGCCCTGTGAAATACTTTCAGCTACGATTTTAGCATAATCAGGATAATCGCATGATTGTTCATTAAAAGTTCCGATGTCTTTAACAACGTACCCTTTTCCTGAAAGATATTTTATAAGAATGTTTTTAATCCTAAAACCGGTGTGATCACTCCCAATTACTACCTTTTTCCCAGGTAAAGAATTAATTTCATCGTTAGCATTAGTAATTACATTTTCCGGAATATTTTTTTCGACGATTGTAAATTTGGATGTGCGGATACGATCTGCAGCTAGTGGAGTAATAATTGTGTCTTTAGTAATATGAACTACTTTTATCCCTCGCCTCTGAAGTTCTAAAATATCTCTTTCAGTTATCAGGTCTTTCATTAGGACTATAGTTGCTCGTCAAGTTTATTCAGTTTAAGATAATCAATAACATTCTTGACATCTTGTGCTCTATCTCTTTTGCAAATCAGAAGGGCATTATTTGTATTGATAACAATAACATTATCCAGCCCTATGACGGCAGTAAATTTTTCAGGTGAATAAATATAAGAGTCCAATGCCATATCAGTGTAAATAGTTCCAACTTTTACATTTCCATCCTTGTCCTTCTCACTTAAATCATATACAGCCTCCCAGCTTCCAACATCGCTCCAGCTAAAAAAGCCTTTCACAAGGTATACTTTGTCCGATTTTTCCATGATCCCATAATCAATAGAAACACTTTTTAATTGTCCATAAACTTGTGATAGAATGTTTTGAAAATCCGGATTGTCTAAATTGGAACTTATATGAAGAAGACCCTCGTGGAGATCAGGCATATATTGTTTTATCTCATCTAAGATGGAATCAATTTTCCAGATAAACATACCGCTATTCCAAAAGAAGTCGCCGCTGTTGATAAAGTTAACAGCCGTCGAATAATTTGGTTTTTCTGCAAAGGTTAAAACTTTATAAACATTATTCTTAGCTGATTCTTCATCAATTTGAATATATCCATATCCTGTCTCTGGTTTGGTTGGCTGGATTCCGATTGTGACTAATGCTTTATTCTCGAAAGAAAATGTCGATGCAGTTTTGAGAGTTTCTAAAAATTTTTCGTTATCATGAATGATGTGATCAGCCGGTATGACAAAAGTTACAGCATTAGGAGATCTCTTTTTTATAATAACTGAAGCCAAACCAATACAGGCTGCTGTGTTTCTCCCGAATGGTTCTACAATTATATTTTCAAGAGGCACATCAGGAAGCTGATCCATAATACCTTGTTTTTGTATTTCGTTAGTAACTATTAAAATATTTTTTCGGGGCACGAGTCCGTTCAATCTTAGGAACGTCTCCTGTATCATAGTTTTTTCACCGATAATATTTAGAAGCTGCTTTGGACTTTTCTTCTTGCTTCTTGGCCAGAATCGTGCTCCGATTCCACCGGCCATAATAATTGCGTATAATTCCATTTATTATCTCCTAAAAATTTTGCTGAAAATATTTTTTACCGAAATCCTCTGCCCTATTCAAGTATCCGGTAATATCAACGTCTTTTCTTTTTACTACAGCAACAATAACTATCAGACATGCACGAAGAGATTCAATAATGTTTTTATCAACAAGCAGTTTTTCCTTTGATATTGAATCGAAGGCTAAAGAAATTATCTTATGCATATTGAATAAAACTTGAAATCCTTGCTGCGAAGAAAGTTCTGCATTTTCATTCATCAATTCTGCATTTTGATTTAATTCTTTATCACTGACTTCACCCGATGGGATTCTTTTTAAAAGTTCATCAAGGGATTTAACTGGACCAAGTATCTTCTTCTCAAAATCTAGAGTTGTGTAAGTGATTTTTGATTTCCTATCTGATGCAACTTCTTTTCTGGCAGTAAGTCCATCAATTAAGATTTCACCTGCTAGATTGCTCCGATCGATAAGTTCAACATCTAAAACAGATTGCTGTGTGTTATTCATCTTCAGAAATGCATCTTTGTAAATTTTAGGTGTTACATTTTCAAGAAATTGATTTAAATCCCTGATAAGATATCTGCTGTGTTCCCGAAACTGCTCAGATATTTTTACAAAATCCACTTTTCCTTGAGTCAGAAACGAATGAATCTCACTTAACCTTATTGCCAGTTTTGAAAGTTCAGTTGTTTTTTTCATTAATAAAAGCTCTGCACCGAGATCTTTAGAATTAATGATC
Source organism: bacterium (assembly GCA_016716565.1). Taxonomy (NCBI): domain Bacteria; species bacterium. The sequence continues at coordinate 376,934 of JADJWC010000004.1, read as the reverse complement.
GTCTCGCGCAACAAGCCAACCACCTCAATTTGCTGAGCATTAAGTCTAAGATTATTTGCAGCAGTTGTTATACTTTGTATCAGATATACTTTTACTAAATCCATTTTGTAGTATGGGTTGTTGATTTGAATTTAAAAAAACTGCATCGACCCGAGGCAAAAATAGTTAAATATCATAAAAGTATTCACTTGAAAATGAATAAATATTTTGAATATCAGAGACAATCTGTATTAATTATTTTTATTATTAAAAACTTTTCTTGACATTACTTAGCAGTAATGTTAATTTTCAAACTAAATTTTTGAAAATTAATGCTAACAGAATTCGGTAAGGTTTTTGTCTTCATTCTAACAGCAGCATTGTTTGTTGTTGTCGCAATTTATGTTGCGCGTCTCCTCCGTCCAAAACGTCCCACATTTGAAAAGCTAACTACTTATGAGTGCGGTGAAAATCCGGAAGGTTCTCCCTGGGTCAAATTTAATATCAGATTTTATGTGGTCGCTCTGATCTTTTTAATTTTTGATGTTGAAGTTGTGCTTTTAATTCCTTGGGCTTTAGTTTATAAGGAAATGGGAATAGTTGGATATTTAATTGGTGCGATCTTCCTGATATTACTCGGCGTTGGAATGGCCTACGAATGGAAGAAGGGCGATCTTGAATGGGCAAGACCTAAAATAAAAGAACCAACCTTAGAAATAATTAAATCATCAGAAATCAAAAACGAAGAACTAAAGTCAGCAAGCTGAATATGGGATTACTAGATCAGGAATTTACAGAAGGTAATATAGTCATAGCTAAAACTGAGGATCTCTTCAATTGGGCAAGACTTTCCTCATTATGGCAAGTTGGATTTGGATTGGCTTGTTGTGCAATCGAAATGATGGCAACTTCCGCTTCGCATTATGACTTTGACAGATTTGGAGTTATTCCACGCCCTTCACCAAGACAATCTGATGTGATAATTATTTCCGGAACAGTCACTCTGAAAATGGCAATACGTGTTAAACGATTATATGAACAAATGCCAGATCCGAAATATGTAATTTCGATGGGAAGCTGTGCAAATTGTGGTGGTCCGTACTGGGAACATGGTTATCATGTTCTTAAAGGAGTCGATAGAGTTATTCCTGTTGATGTTTACGTCCCTGGTTGCCCGCCTCGGCCAGAAGCATTGTTAGAAGGATTACTTAAGCTTCAAGAAAAAATTCGTAATGAATCTATCGTTAAAAAGAGCGCATGAAAACTGCTGAAGAAATATTTAATCAATTAAAAGAAAAATTTGGTTCATCGGTTATCGAACTCAAAACAGATAAGCCAATTGAACCATTTATTGGTATCAACCCGCTTGAAATAGACAAAATATGTTTATATCTGAGAGATGATAAAGATTTACTTTTTGATTCGATAATGAATCTCTCCGGTGTCGATGATGCAAATGGCACAAAAGAAAAAGATGAAAAAGGATTGGAAACAATCAAAGGCGGAACACTCAGCGTTTACTATCACCTTGAATCTACAAAATTAAGACATAAGCTTACTCTTAAAACTTTTACTGACAGAGAAAAACCAGAAGTAGTTTCTGTAACCGAAGTTTGGAAAGGTGCTGACTGGCACGAACGAGAAGCTTATGATATGTACGGAATAATTTTTCTAAATCATCCCGACTTAAGAAGAATTTTAATGCCTTACGATTGGGAGTTTGGATATCCTTTAAGAAAAGATTATAAAAACCCTGAGTTCTACCAGGGTATGAAAGTTCCTTATTAACAAAGAAAGTTAATGGCACTAAAAACTGAAGAAATGGTATTGAATATGGGACCGCAGCACCCGTCAACTCACGGTGTGCTAAGGTTGGAGCTTCAGCTTGATGGTGAAATAATCAAAGACGTAATTCCTCATATCGGTTACCTTCACAGATGTTTCGAGAAACACTGCGAAGCAATGACTTACCCTCAAGTCATTCCATATACTGATAGAATGGATTATCTTGCTTCGATGGGCAATGAATTTGGTTATGTTATCGGTGTTGAAAAATTATTAAACATACAACTACCGGAAAGAGTTGAGTACATCCGAGTGATAATGGCTGAACTCCAAAGGATTGCTTCACACCTTGTTGCACTCGGAACTTACGGCGCAGACATTGGTGCATTCACACCATTCCTGTTTTGTTTCCGTGACAGAGAAAAAATTCTCAACCTCTTCGAAATAACATGCGGCGCAAGACTTCTCTATAACTATATTTGGATTGGTGGACTATCACACGACATTCATCCGGACTTTGTCAGATTAACAAAAGAATTCATAAATGAGTTCAGACCAAACGTTAAAGAATTGAATGAACTTCTTTCTTACAATAGAATTTTATTGAAAGAACGGCAAACGTTGGTGTTCTTCCTCTCGAAACAGCAATAAATTATGGAGTGAGCGGACCCAATCTTCGCGGTAGTGGAATGAAGTGGGATTTAAGAAAAGACGATCCTTATTCAATCTATCATAAATTTGATTTCGACATTCCAATCGGAAATGGTGAAAAAGGAAAAACCGGTGATTGCTGGGACAGATATTACGTTCGTGTGCTGGAAATGGAAGAAAGTCTGAAAATAATTGAACAAGCTATCGATCAAATTCCGGAAGGCGATGTTACTTCTGCAATCCCAAAAAGAATTAAACCACCCGAAGGTCAGGTTTATGCGCGTATAGAAAATCCCAGAGGTGAATTAGGATATTTTATAATAAGTGATGGGTCACTAAATCCGGCAAGAGTTAAAGTTCGTGCACCATCATTTGTAACTATGCAAGTTTTTGGTGAGTTATGTAAAGGCTGGATGGTTGCAGATGTTGTTGCAATTCTTGGAAGTGTTGATATTGTTTTAGGAGAGATTGACAGATGATGTATGATTGGTTATATAATTTGACCGGGAGCGAAATCCTCGCAATGTTTATCGTAAGCCTCTTGCCTTTGTTTGTTTTCATTCTGCCATTTGCACTTTTTGCGGTACTAGCTGAAAGAAAAGTTTCTGCACATATGCAGGATCGGCTTGGACCAATGCGAGTAGGATATCATGGTATACTTCAGACAGTTGCAGATATAATAAAACTTCTTCAGAAAGAAGATTTAGTTCCCAGAGAAACTGATAAAACTCTCTTCAACTTTGCACCGCTTCTTGTTTTTATGGGAAGCTATGCTGCGTTTGCTGCAATTCCCTTCTCAGGATATTTCATCGGATCTAAAATTGAACTCGGAATAATTTTCATTGTTGGAATCACAGGTCTTGTTGTTGCAGGAATTCTGATGGCTGGCTGGGCTTCAAACAATAAATATTCTTTACTTGGTGCAATGCGTTCTGCTGCTCAGATAATTAGTTATGAAATTCCTACTCTTTTGATAATTCTTACGATCATAATGATCACAGGAACACTTAGTCTTTATGATTTAAGTGAATTGCAGACAGCCTATTTCTGGAATTGGATGATATTCGGCGGGCCGTTTGTTGGTTTGCAAAAAATATTATTGATTCCATTAATGATTCTTGGATGTTTGATTATTTACACAAGTACACTCGCAGAAGTTAACAGAACACCATTCGATATTCCCGAAGCAGAATCAGAACTTGTTTCTGGATATCACACAGAATATTCAGGAATGAAGTTCGCAATGTTCTTCCTTGCTGAATATGCAAATATGTTCGCTGTATCTGCGATTGTTGCAATATTGTTCTTCGGCGGTTATCAATCGCCATTCGGATATCTTGGTAACACACTCGGCTGGAGCTGGTTAATTCCTGTTGAACAATTTTTCTGGTTCACTGCAAAAGGTTTATTCTTTGTGTTTGTTCAAATGTGGCTCAGATGGACGCTTCCGAGATTCAGAGTAGATCAGCTCATGGCATTCTGCTGGAAGTATTTAATTCCATTTTCATTTGTAATTCTTTTATTAGTTGGATTGATAACATTGATATAATATGAGAGATTATATTTACAATTTCTGGCAAGGTTTGTATACTATTCTGGTAGGAATGAAAGTAACGTTCAGACATTTATTCATACCTGCAGTTACTATTCAGTATCCTTCGGTAAAACCTCAGTTGCCTGAAAGAGAAAGAAACAGACTTTATGTTAATATGGATGACTGCATCGGATGTGATCAATGTGCTCGCGCTTGTCCAGTTAATTGTATTGAAATTGAAACAGTCAAATCAATTCCAGGTGAAGATCTTGGAACGACTTCAAATGGAAAAAAGAAAGCACTTTGGGTTACAACATTCAACATCGATTTTGCTAAATGCTGTTATTGTCAATTGTGTGTATTTCCCTGCCCTACTGAGTGTATTTACATGACAGATGTATATGAATTTTCTGAATTCCAGAGAGAGAACCTGGTTTTTGATTTTGTAACTCTTACTCCACAGGAAAGAATTCAAAAGAAAAAGAACTTCGAAGAGATGCAGGCGAAGAAAGAAGCTGAGAAAATTGCAGCAGCAAAAAAAGCAGCTGAGGAAAAAGCTGCGGCACAAGCAAATAAGCCAACTGAGCCAAAGCCTGATAATAAAGAAGAAAATAAACAATGAACATTTACGATATAATATTTTATTTATTTGCTGCAGTAACATTGCTTTCAGCTTTCTTTGTGGTTACGACAAGAAATATAGTTCGTGCAGCATTCTTTCTGCTGTTTACATTCTTTGGTGTTGCAGGAATTTATGTTTTGCTTGGAGCTGATTTTGTAGCTATTGTTCAGCTTATTGTGTACGTCGGCGGCATTTTAATTTTATTGATCTTTGGAGTGATGATAACAAATAAAATTACTCAGGTCGATATCAAAACCGGAACACTTCATACACTACCGGCATCAATTGGAGTTGGAGTTTTTACCGGGTTTATTTTATTCCTGGTTATTGATACACAATGGCTAAAAGTCGATTCGAAAATGCCTGAAACAACTTTGTATACTTTAGGGACGCTTCTATTGAATGAATATGTTCTCGTTTTCGAACTGCTCGGTATATTATTGTTAGTTGCCTTAATTGGTGCTGCATCAATGGCGAGAAAATAATTAAGAATTTATAATGTATAATTTATAATTATAGATGGAAGTCACATTAACACATTTTTTAGTCGTCAGTACGATTTTATTCAGTCTTGGAATTTACGGCATTGTTACAAGGAAGAATGCAATTATGGTCCTGATGGGAATTGAATTAATACTAAATGCATCGAACATAAACTTTATTGCATTTTCCCGTTTTGGAAATTTTGGATTACAGGGACAACTTTATGCTTTGTTTGTAATTGTGCTCGCTGCTGCTGAAGCCGCAATTGCACTCGCTATAGTTCTTAATGTTTATAAAACATTCGTAAATGTAAATGTCGATGAAATTGACGAACTTCGGGATTAGTGAATGAATGAAAATTTCTTAATACAACTTTCAGTTATCGTTTTATTCCTGCCTCTACTCGGGTTTGTAGTAACTCTATTGCTTGGCAAGAAAATCCCGAAAATATTTTTCTTTGAAGTTTTTGTTCTATTTACCGGACTTGTTCTCTCTTCAATACTTTTAATTGGCAAGTTGACTTCCTTTGCTGATACCAGAATTGTCTCTGAGTTCAAATGGATCGATATGGGCAACGTCCCTGTTTTCGGGTCAATCAACATTTATCTGGGAATGCTGATTGATGATATAAGTGCTTTAATGATTGTCGTTGTTTATATCGTTAGCTTCCTCGTGCACTTCTTCTCTATCGATTATATGAAAGGCGATATAAGGTATAACAGATACTTCGCTTACCTTGGCTTATTCACCTTCTCGATGTCTGGAATCGTACTCACCCACAATATGTTAATGATGTACATTTTCTGGGAATTAGTTGGCGTTTCTTCATACCTTTTAATTGGATTCTGGTATGAAAAGAAATCTGCTTCTGATGCAGGGAAGAAAGCTTTTATCGTAAATCGGATTGGTGACCTGGGAATGCTCGCTGGTCTGCTTATGCTTTTCGTAACATACAACACTTTTTCTTTTGAAAATATTTTCGGCGAAATTGCAAAAGGAAATCTTCCATTTAACAGCGAATTCTGGCTGACAGTTACCGGTGTTTTAATTTTCTGTGGTGCAATTGGTAAATCTGCTCAATTCCCACTACACGTTTGGCTTCCTGATGCAATGGAAGGTCCAACTCCTGTCAGCGCATTGATTCATGCTGCAACGATGGTAGCTGCTGGTGTTTACCTTGTTGTTCGGGTTTTTGGAATTCTTACAGCAGATGCAATGCTTGTAATTGCTATAATTGGAATGCTATCTGCATTCATTCCGGCTACAATTGCGCTAACACAAAACGATATTAAACGAGTTCTTGCATACTCAACAGTTTCGCAATTAGGTTATATGATAATGGCGCTGGGAGTTGGTGCTTATAAATTTGCATTCTTCCATCTCATAACTCACGCATTCTTTAAAGCCTGTTTATTCCTTGGTTCAGGTTCTGTTATTCACGCAATGCATCACGAGCAAGATATCAGGAATATGGGTGGACTAAGAAAGAAGATGCCGATTACCTATGCTACATTTTTATTATCATCAATTGCAATTTCAGGAATACCACTTACTTCCGGTTTCTTAAGTAAAGATGGAATTCTTTCAGGTGCTTATGCATTCGGAAGTCTGACTGGTCATTGGTTGTTTGCTTTTGTTGGTTTCTTAGTGGCGTTGATGACTGCATTCTATATGTTCAGACTTGTTATTCTTACTTTTCATGGTGAACCAAGAGATCATCACAAATACGAACACGCACACGAATCAAAATTTGCAATGGCAATGCCTCTCGTTGTTCTATCTGTTTTATCATTGTTCTTCTGGTACACACCAAATCCGATGAGTCCTGATGCTGGTTGGTTCTATTCCAAATGGATTAAAGATCCGGTGATTTACACTCCTGAAAATGCAAGATGGGATTTTATGAAAACTGATGAAGCAGCATCAGAACATTCATCTGCGGAACATCATGTGATGTATTCTGAAACTTACACTGAAGCATTGCACAGTGCGCACGGAACTGCTGTTATTCTTTCACTGCTGGTAGCGGTAACTGGAATTTTATTTGCCTTTGTTATGTACCAATGGAAGAAGATAAGTGCTGATAAAGTTGCTGAGAAACTCAAACCGCTCTACAATTTCTCTTATAACAAATGGTACTTCGATGAACTTTATCATAAAACATTCGTTGCCGGCACTTTGGGATTGAGCTGGCTTGCTGCCTGGTTTGATCGTGTCATTGTTGATGGAATAGTTGATGGAAGTGCAACTGTAACAAAAGCTGTTTCAACATTTACTGGAAAATTTGACAACGTTGTTGTTGATGGTCTTGTAAACTTTATGGCGTATCTCAGCGCATTTATTGGATTGATTTTCAGAAGATTCCAGACAGGTAAGGTCCAGACATACATCATAATGGTAATATTCTCGATCGTGATTTTATTGTTTTTATTTAAATCATTTTAAATCAAATATAAGTTTTGAAAATACTTGGGTAGATAAATGAATTTTCCAATACTAACATTTCTAACATTCATTCCGGTAATAGGAATGGTGATTATTCTCTTCCTGAAAAAAGAGAATGTCACTGCAATCAAATACACTTCCCTGCTTGCGACAGGAATACAGGTTGTTCTTGCTGCAGTGCTGATGAGCAATTACAATTACTCGCTTGGAGGTATAAATGATACGAACTCATTTCAGTTTGTTGAAAAATTCAGATGGATTGAAATAAAAGATTTCCCGTGGATTGGAACAATAAAGATTGATTATTTTTTAGGTGCAGATGGTTTAAGTACTCCTCTTATTCTTTTAACTGCAATTGTTACATTCATTGCAACTTTATCTTCGTGGACAATTGATCGTCAGTTAAAAGGTTATTTTGCTTTATTCCTCCTGCTTGATACTGGAATGATGGGTGTGTTTGTATCTCTTGATTTCTTCCTGTTCTTTATCTTCTGGGAAATCATGCTTCTGCCAATGTATTTCCTAATCGGAATCTGGGGCGGACCAAGAAGAGAATATGCAGCAATAAAGTTCTTCCTCTACACATTATTTGGTAGTGTTTTCATTTTACTTGTGATGATTGGACTTTACTTCAGCACAACTGAAACACTTGCTGATGGTTCGAAAGTATTTACGTTCAATATTCTTGAAATGATGAACACAGCGAACTACACCGCTGACGGAATTTTATCACCGTTGAATCCAAACAACTGGCGATTCATTGCCTTTGTTGGATTATTTGCAGGATTCGCAATCAAAATCCCAATGTTTCCTTTCCACACGTGGTTGCCTGATGCACACGTTGAAGCTCCAACACCGATAAGCGTAATTCTGGCCGGCGTTTTACTGAAGATGGGAACATACGGAATACTGAGATTCAACTATCCAATCTTCCCAGAACTGACTCAGCAGCTTGCCTGGTACATTGGTTTATTCGGAATGATAAACATTATTTACGGCGCTCTTGCTGCAATGGCTCAAAGAGATTTTAAAAAGCTGATCGCATATTCATCAATTTCACACATGGGATACTGCTTGCTTGGAATGGCTGCAATGAATACGATGGGTATTTCCGGAGCAATACTTCAAATGTTCAACCACGGAACGATAACAGCAATGCTCTTCTTGATTGTTGGCGTTCTTTACGACAGAACTCACACGAGAAATCTTGATGACTTTGGCGGAATGGCTACTCAAATGCCGATTTATACAGGGTTCGTTACAGTAGCTTTCTTCGCTGCAATTGGATTACCGGGATTGAGCGGATTCATTTCAGAAATTTTTGTATTCCTTGGTGCATTCAGTTATGATGTAATAAGATTGATAACTATTATCTCAACTCTTGGAATTCTTCTAGGAGCAGGCTATATGCTATGGACAATGCAGAGAGTTTATCTTGGGACTTTAAAAGAAAAGTGGATGCAGCTTAAAGATCTTGACGGTAGAGAATATGCGATGTTCATTCCGTTAACATTAATAATTATTTTCCTTGGTGTTTATCCCTCGGCGATGCTGGATATTATGAATGCTTCAGTTAATTCGATGGTTAAGTTTATGCAGGATTCACAATCATTCTTTTCTGCAATTGGCAGATAAAAGTTCAATAAGTGGTTTATAAATAGAGAATAAAAATTGAATTTCGAAAACCTTACAACAAGTCTTCAGCTGATTAAACCAGAGATAGCTCTATCAATTCTTCTGGTGGTGGTGGTTCTCTTCGACCTGATATTCGATAAGAGAAAAAATCTTCTACCTTTCATTTCAATAATCGGACTGCTAATTACTGCATACTTTGTTGTTGAACAATTTGGATTAAATACATTCGCTTTTGAAACTGGTAATTATGGTGCCGGTTTAGTTGCAGTGGATTCATTCGCTGCGTTCTTTAAGATGATTGTGATTCTTTCAACTATTTTTATAATACTGTTTTCAGTTGCATCGACTGAAATTGTAAATACATCAGATCGTCACGGTGAATATTATACTTTAATTCTCGGAATGGTTCTGGGAATGTTTCTCGTTTCTTCAGCTTCGGATTTAATTCTCATCTATCTGTCAATTGAATTGCTTTCTCTTTCTTCATACATACTAGCGGGATTTTTAAAAACAGTTGACAGAAGTTCCGAAGCTTCTCTTAAATATGTTATCTACGGAAGCACTGCATCAGGTGTTATGCTGTTCGGTATTTCAATTCTGTATGGTTTGACCGGTACTACAAACATTTATGAAATGAATGTCATACTTCAGAATGCAGAATTTAACACAATAACTTTTATTTTTTCCGGTGTGATGATTCTTGCCGGAATTGGATATAAAGTTTCTATCGCTCCATTCCATTTCTGGACTCCGGACGTTTATGAAGGAGCTCCGATTGCTATTACGGCATATCTTTCAGTAGCAAGTAAAGCTGCAGGATTTGCGTTACTTATCAGATTTATAAAAGTTACTTTCTTCCAGAGTCTTTCTGTTGATGGAAGCTGGGTGTTACTCAACATTATTGATTGGCAAAGAATACTCGTTGCTCTTTCAATTCTCACGATGACACTCGGAAATTTCGCTGCACTCTGGCAGGATAATATTAAACGAATGCTTGCCTATTCAAGTATTGCACACGCAGGATACCTGCTGCTTGCTGTTGCAATATTATCAAATGACGGAATGATAGCAGTAATGCTCTACTTTGCTATTTACTTATTTATGAATCTCGGTGCATTCTTTGTTGTAATGCTGATTGCAAATAAAATCGGCAGTGAAGAGATGGATGATTACAAAGGAATGGGTTCATCAACAGCATTTCTTGGAGTTGCATTATCAATTTTCTTATTGTCATTAGCAGGACTGCCTCCTACAGGTGGATTCATTGCAAAACTGTATATTTTCATTGCGTTGATAAATGCAGATATGATTGTTGTTGCATTCATAACTTTGCTGAATACAGTGGTTGCTTATTACTATTACGTCCGTGTATTGAAAAACCTCTACCTCGTACGAACTGAATCTTCCCGCGAAAAAATTCAGGTTAGTTTTGGTAATGTGATTATTCTTCTTCTGCTACTAATCCCTGTTTTTGTACTCGGTGTTTACTTCACACCGATTGTTGATCTTGCCAAAAACTCCGCTGCGATTTTAGGATTTTAATTTCTTAGTTATCATTGTCATTCTGAAGGAACGCAGTGACTGAAGAATCTCCAGCTTTTTAGTTCAGATTCTTCACTAATCGTTCAGAAAGACTGTTTAACGTCACACTGAGGGAAGTCGAAGTGTGACAGAAATAATTATTTTATCAATTTCCTCCTCTCGCCTTTCTCAAAATAATTTTATAAGTTTATAATAACTTAAATTTTTAATGGAGCGTAAAATGCGAACCCTTAAAATATCTCTCCTTGTTTTTATTCTTTCTATTACTATATCTGCACAGTGGTCGTTTGATTGGACTCAAAGAGCTGGTGGAAGTTCAGATGAATCGGGTCAAGGCATCTCTATAGACACGAATGGAAACTCTTATGTGATCGGATCTTTTACGGGTACTACATTTGGAACGATTCAATTGATAAGCAATGGTTGGGAAGATATTTTTATTGCAAAATACCATGAAAGTGGAAACTGTTTATGGGCTAAAAATGTGGGCTCAAATTTTTTCGATCATGGATATGGTATTTCAACAGATGTAATCGGAAACTCTTATGTAACCGGAAGTTTCTTTGGAACCGCAACATTCGGAACGATTCAGTTAACCAGTTTTGGTGATAATGATATTTTTATAGCGAAGTATGATTCAAGTGGAAATTGTGTATGGGCTAAAAATGCAGGAGGAAATGACTACGATTATGGTACAGGTATTTCAATTAATGCAAATGGAAATTGCTATATAACAGGATACTTTGAAGGAACGGCCACGTTTGGAACGACACAGTTAGTTAGTTCTGGTGCCAATGATGTTTTTGTGGCAAAGTATGATACAAGCGGCAATTTTATCTGGGTTAGAAAATTTGGAGGAGCTATTTACGATTATGGTGAAGGTATCTCAGCAGATCTAAATGGTAATATTTTTATAACTGGAAGATTTGTAGAAGACCCGAGACCTCAATTTTATGATTCCGACATTTTTGTAGCAAAGTATAATTCAGTTGGAAACCTTGTATGGATTAAAACCGTATTATGTAATTTTGATAATTCGGGTCATAGTATTTCAGCTGATTCGTATGGAAATTCATATGTGACTGGTCATTTTTCAGGTCTTGTTGTTTTCGGAACAAACTATTTAAATAGCAGTGGTTATACAGATATTTTTGTTGCGAAGTATGATTCAAGTGGGAATTGTCTGTGGGCTAAGCAATATGGAGGGAGTGAATATGACTACGGTGGGTTGGGTATTTCAACCGATGCAGTTGGAAATTCATATATAACAGGAAGTTTTCATGGAAATTCAGCAGACATTATTATTGCAAAGTATGGAACAGATGGAAATCGTTTTTGGGTAGTAGAAGCAGGCGGAAGTTTATTCGATGAGGGTCAAAGTATTGCAACAGATGGGTATGGAAATATTTATGTAACTGGATATTTTAGAGGTTCGGCAATGTTTGATACAACACAGTTAGTTAGTGCTGGTGGTAAAGATATTTTTATCACTAAAATTAATACGCCCGTGACTGTATTGGAAGATAATGCTCTACCAATGGAAATAAAATTGCATCAAAATTATCCTAACCCGTTTAATCCGGTTACAAAAATAAAATTTACAATTCCAACCCCACCTGTTTCCTCCCCTTTGGTAAAGGGGAGGACGAAGGAGGGGTTCGTTACGTTGAAAGTTTACGACATTCTCGGAAGAGAAATTGTAACACTTGTTAACGAAGAAAAACCAGCCGGAGAATATGAAGTTGAGTTCAACGCAGCAAACTTACCGAGTGGAATTTATTTTTATCAACTCAAAGCTGGTTCATATTCAGAAACAAAAAAGATGGTCTTACTGAAGTAACATTTCGTTTCGAATGTGTCATTCTGAATCCCGACAAAGTCGGGATGAAGAATCTCGAAATTGAGTAACTAGATTCTTCGCTTCGCTCAGAATGACTTGTAACTGTCACACTGAGTTTATCGAAGTGTGACGATAAAATTACTTGTCAGTCTTCGACAAACTCAGCCTGACATACGAAATCATTTCCTCCAACTATATATCCGCCTTGCATTTAAAGCCAGTAATCTTTAGTTTATATCAGACTAATTCAGTCCTTTATGTATGCTAAAATTATCTAAAAAAGCAGAATATGCTCTAATGGCAGCAAGGTATATGGCTTTGAAAAATCATGCAGGATTTTCCACTGCCAAGGAAATTTCTGATAGCTGTCAGATATCTTATCAGCTTGTCGCTAAGGTTCTTCAGAATCTTGTGAAGAGTGATATTGCAATTTCTGCAAAAGGTGTGAACGGTGGATTTTCTCTCGCAAGAAAAGCAGATAAAATCTCATTGATAGATATTATCCGCGCAGTTGAAACGGATTTTAAAATTGTTGATTGCATGCAGGCAAATAGTTCTTCAGCAGACTGCGAGCATTTTAACTGCTGTAAAATAAAAGATCCATTAGCCGAAGTTCAAAGAAAGATCGATAAAGTATTTACCGAGACATTGTTAGTCCAGATAATATAAAGAATAAAAAGTTTGATTAATTTTCTCAATGATAAAAAAAGAAATTATAAACACACGAGGGTAAAATGGCAGATAGATATCAGCAAAATCTTGAATTATTAAAAAACAATGACGAAGAATTATTGAATTACCTGAAAGCTAAATTTCCGGTATTTCACAATTCGAATTTTTTCTTCAGGGATTTTCAATATGGAATCAGAAGCTTTCTCGAAAAGAAAGAAATTAAAGCCAGCTACCAGATGGCAGAAAAACTCGCTGAGGAAATGGCAAAGTATTACGAAGATAAAAGCTTATTTATAAAAATTAATCACCAGGCCTGGAAAGTGAACAAACCGGAATTTGTAACTGCAGAGCCCGGCGATCCATTTTAAGAAATAAAAAACTAAGAGGTTATTTATGTCTGATGTAAATATAAAATCTGAAATTACCGTTACCGAAAAAGCAAAGAATGAAATACTCAGGATAATGCAATCGAATAACATTCCTGAAAACTATGGATTGAGAGTTGGTGTAAAAGGCGGCGGATGCTCTGGATTGACTTACACTCTCAACTTTGATGGTGAAGAAAAACCCGGAGATACCATTATCGAATCTGAAAATGTCAAGTTGTATGTAGACGGAAAAAGTCTTTTCTATCTTATGGGAACTCAACTTGATTTCAGTGATGGTTTGAATGGAAGAGGATTTGTGTTTAATAATCCTAACGCTGCTAAAACCTGCGGGTGCGGTGAATCATTTGGAGTTTAAAAAGGAGTATCATTATGAATAGAAGAAAATTTATTTATTCAGCTGCAGCCATTGGTGCTACAGCTGTAATTGAACCCTACGCAAAGAGTTTAATTAATTTATCTAACAATAAACAAAGGAGTGAAATAACTATGGGAAAATTTGAATTGCCGGCACTGCCATATGCTTACGATGCATTAGAGCCATACATTGATAAAATGACTATGGAAATTCATCATACAAAACATCACAATGCTTACGTAACTAATCTAAATAAAGCTGTTGAAGGAACAGAGATGGAAGGAAAATCTCTTGAAGATTTGATGGCTAATATTTCCAAATATCCGGTTGCAGTTAGAAATAACGGCGGCGGTCACTGGAATCATTCTTTATTCTGGACATTGATGAAGAAAGGCGGAGGAGGTGAACCAACCGGTGCTTTTGCAGATGCAATTAAATCTGCTTTCGGTTCGTTTGCTGATTTCAAAACTCAATTCAGCAATGCTGGTGCAACAAGATTCGGTTCGGGCTGGGCATGGCTTGTAAAGCAGAATGGTAAACTGGTTATCGGTTCAACACCGAATCAGGATAATCCTTTAATGGATGTATCGGATCTGAAAGGCACACCAATTCTCGGGTTGGATGTTTGGGAACACGCTTACTATCTCAAGTATCAAAACAGAAGACCAGAATACATAGAGAACTGGTGGAATGTTGTTAACTGGGATGAAGCTGCTAAAAGATTCAGCGAAGCTAAGTAAGCTGCTTACTGTCATTCTGGCGATCCCGACTTTAGTCGGGAGAGTCCAGAATCTCTTTCTGTACAAAGAGATCAGATTCTGGACAAGCCAGAACGACTTTACTTAATAACAATGATTGACAAAAAATTTCTGATTGCTTCCACATTAAAACAGGGTGAATAATAAATGCAAATTCCAATATTTCCGCTTGCACTGGTTGTCTTTCCTAATTCAAAATATCCGCTACATATTTTTGAAGAAAGATATAAAATATTAATAAATAAGTGTCTTGCCAATAATTCGGGATTTGGAATAGTTTCGAGAATTGGTGATACAATATCTGAAGTTGGCGTTTATGTCGAGATTGCAGATGTAATCAAAATTTATGAATCTGGTGAACTGGATATAGTCGTCACCGGCAAATGGCGTTTCAAGAGAATGAATCTTGATATGCATCAGGACGGATATTATTTAGGTGATGTAAACAAAATTATTGACCAGGATTCTGAAAGCGATCTTAACTATAATCTGTTTTTTGCTTTAAAGCAACGAGTTCAGGAAATGTTAAAGCTTGTCAACTTCAATGTGAACCAGGGATTCTGGGATAATCTTGAAAAAACAAATTTGAAATCATTCAAGATCGCAGAGAAATCAGGATTATCAATTTTACAGCAGCAAGAACTTCTGACCATACAAAGTGAGAATAAAAGAATGAGTTATTTGCTTGAACATTTCGAAAAGCTCGAAGAAAAATTGGAAGAGAACCGGGCAATGAGAGAAATTATTCTCGGAGATGGTTACTTAAACTAAGCTATTAATTTTAACCACCTAACCAAGAGCCTGACTTTCGTCAGGATAATTGATCAGCTATACTTCTTTACAGCGTTTAATCGGTTTAAAGCTCTGTTCAAAGCAGCTTTCGCTCTGGCTTCATCAATCTCAGCTTCACTTTTTCTTTGAAGTCTTTCCTCTGCTCTTTTCTTTGCTTGTTCAGCCCTGTCAACATCAATATCATTTATCTTTTCAATTGAATCAGCTAGAACTAGAACGTGATAATGGTTTACTTCAACGGTACCGCCGGAAGTTGTGTAAAAAGATTCGGTTGAACTCTTCTTCACTTTTATCACTCCAACTTCAAATGAACTTATTAGCGGTGCGTGATCTTTTAATATCTGAAAGCTACCTAGTGTTCCCGGAATCGTGATGGCCTCAATCTGGTCTTTGAAGACTGGCTTTTCAGGAGTTATTATTTCGAGATTAAGTTCAGCCATTATTTCATCTTATTAGCTTTTTCAACAGCTTCTTCAATTGTTCCTACATAAAGGAATGCACCCTCAGGAAGATCATCATACTTACCATCGATGATTCCTTTGAAACCGCGGATTGTATCTTCAAGTTTAACATACTTTCCAGCAAAACCTGTAAACTGTTCGGCAACATGGAAAGGCTGACTTAAAAATCTCTGAATTCTTCTTGCACGTCTTACAATAGTTTTATCTTCATCAGATAGTTCATCCATTCCGAGGATGTTTATGATATCCTGAAGGTCTTTGTAATGCTGAAGGATTTCTTTGCAGCGTCTTGCGACGTCGTAATGTTCCTGTCCAAGGATTCCCGGTTCAAGAATTCTTGAAGTTGAATCGAGAGGATCTACTGCCGGATAAATACCAAGCTCAGAAATTTGTCGGCTTAATACAGTCGTTGCATCAAGGTGAGAGAATGCTGCTGCAGGAGCAGGATCAGTCAAGTCATCTGCAGGGACGTAAATTGCCTGAACTGAAGTAATCGAACCTTTATCAGTTGAAGTGATTCTTTCCTGAAGAGCACCCATTTCTGTTGCGAGGTTTGGCTGGTAACCAACCGCTGAAGGCATTCGTCCAAGCAGAGCACTTACTTCGGAACCAGCTTGTGTAAATCTGAAAATATTATCGATGAATAATAGTACGTCTCTTCCCTCTTCATCACGGAAATATTCTGCAACTGTTAAACCTGTCAATCCAACTCTTAATCTCGCACCCGGTGGTTCATTCATCTGACCAAATACAAGTGCAGTTTTTTCTAACACACCGGACTCTTTCATTTCAAGCCACAGGTCGTTTCCTTCACGAGTTCTTTCACCAACTCCTGAGAACACCGAGTAACCGCCATGTTGTGATGCAATGTTATGAATTAATTCCTGGATGATAACTGTTTTACCCACACCTGCACCACCGAACAATCCAGTTTTTCCACCTTTCGTATAAGGTTCAATCAAGTCGATAACTTTGATACCGGTTTCAAACATTTCCGAATTAGTGGAGAGATTTTTAAATGCCGGTGCTGGTCTGTGAATTGGATAAGTCTTTTTAGTTTTGATATCACCCAATCCGTCAATCGCTTTACCTGTAACGTTTATCAATCTTCCTAAAGTTTCAGGACCAACCGGAATAGAGATGGGTTCTTTTGTGTCAATTGCTTCCATTCCTCTTACTAATCCATCTGTTGAATCCATTGCAACCGCTCTTACTCTATCTTCTCCCAAATGCTGCTGAACTTCACATATTAAAACATCCTGAACACCTTCTGTTGTAACTCGAGGAATTCGGATAGCATTATAAATATCCGGTAAATGACCTTCTTCAAATTCAATATCAACAACAGGTCCGATTACTTGTATGATTTTGCCTTTTAACTCTGACATTATATATCCTGAATAGTTTTAAGAAAATTGAAGTGTAAAATTAACCTTGACAGTCAACTTATACAAATATTTGGTCGACAAAAAATCGAAGTTAATTGTATTAACAGGTTGAATAATCGGCAGATTTACATATCAAAGAAGCGAAATATAAACTTCAGAAAATAGTCCCCTGAAATCAATTTTATTTAATAAGAATTAGCTTTTTCGATTCAATAAAATCAGCCGTTTTAAGTCTATAAAAATAAACGCCGCTAGCAAGGCTGGAAGCATTAAACTTAACTTCATATATACCGGCAAGTTTCTCTTCATTGAGCAAATTTGCCACTTCCCTGCCAAGAATATCAAATACTGTTAATTCAACTTTTTGTCGCGAGGGTAATTGAAATCGAATTGTTGTAACCGGATTAAAAGGATTAGGATAATTTTGATAAAGTGAATATGAACTTGGAACTGAAAAATCCTCATCAACACTTGAAATAAGTATGGAATCGATTCCGCCCGCTTCATAATATCTCGCTGCAAATTCCTGCAAATAAAAATTAGCAACTCTATCATTTTTAATTATCAGTGTATTTTCATCATTGCTATTTTCTGCAGAAGATGACCAGTTATGCGATCCGGTAATCACGCTTGCAGGATATCCATAAGGTTCTGCATCAATAATTGCATATTTATGGTGAAGAAGACCATCTGAAAATCCCTTTAATCTTATATCAACACCATTTGATTGAAGGTAACTAAATTGTGAACCAGTATCTGTATTGTTGCTTAAAATTATCCTTGCTTTCTTTCCTTCGTTTTTAACCGATATAACCGAATCAGCAAGATCACGCCTGGTAAATGTTAGTATCGCTCCGTTGACAGATTTTTCAGCATTGCCAATTGCTTTCCCAATTTTTGAAGTTGTGAAGTCGCTAGGACTGAAATAACTAGTTATTCTGTTTCCATTTATGATGAATGTATGCGGAGTGTTATTTACTTTCCTCAGGCTAAATTTCGAATATTGAGGATCCGGAACTTCATTATTACTTCCCCACATTTCATTGAATTCAACGGTGTAAGCACCTGCAAGAGCAACGTCCTGAATCTCAATCAGATTTTGTCTGTCATCATTAGTTCCGGGATCAGTTGGATTCCAGGAACCAGTAATTACCCACACACTATCTGCTGCGCCATTGCGGTAATCAATAATAAAAAATTTATTATGATGTAATCCGCCGCCATCATTGCTTCCGAATCTGTCATTGATATATGCGATTCCATTATTCACCAAAAACTGATATGATGTCGAGTTCCTTGTATCATATTCACCAATTACACGAACACTGACGCCGCGATTTTTTGCATTTAATATTGCGCTCGCAAGATTATCACCAACCGATCCGCTTAAACTATAAAGTGCAACGTCAAGAGAGCGTTTTGCATTATTAATCCGTTCCACTACACGAGAAAGGAAATCCACATTCTGATTTGCGTTTACTCCAGATGATACACCAAAATAAACATTCTTGTTAAAGTAAACATTTATTTCACCGGTGGTTGGGAAATCAGAACTTGTACTCGATATAATATTACCTGAAAAACTTGTATCCGAGTTTGCAACTGAGAATGCTTGTAAATTATAGATGGTTGCTGTCTGTAATCCATCAACAGTTATATTGTGAAAAGTTCGCAAGCTGTCATCAACTTCAATTATACCTAGTTCATAATTTGTTGTAAGTCCATAACGAACTCTGGATGTTCCGGGATTAATTGTTTTCCAATTGAGCGTAATTGAACCCGGAGTTAAATAAGTTTCTTCAGGAAATTCTTCGAACAAAGGTCCGCTGGAGATAATGTCAGTTAACATTCTAGGCATTACCTGGTAACCTCCGATAAATGGTAAAGAGGTTTTATACTGGCTTAATACACCAACTACATCAAATCTGCCTGCGGGAGCAACTGACCCGATGATATTGGTATTGTTATCAATTCGAATCTGCACAGTATCAGCAGAACTTGATCCGGTCAATCGATAATTTTTATATGCCCAGTTAGAAACGGGTGTACCATTTAACTCAGTTACTAAAACTCCGTTTAAGCGAACAAATCTTCCCTCAAAATTTTCCAATCCGCCCTGACCATCATGTGCCAGATCATATGGTGTTGCAATTATTGGATCCACGTTATTTCCGGAACTGATTATTTCGTGCAGCTGTGGAAATTCAAGCTGGTTCAATCCATTGAATTGGGTTATTGTACCGGAGACAAATACTTCATCTCCAATTTGAACAGAGTCGGAAAAAATTGAGCCGAAGATGGATATGCCAGCACTATTATCCTGAATATAACTTGGGCTTCCAAACTGATTTGCTACAGTAACGATCCCTCTTATTGAAACTAAATCACCATAATACAGTGCTATTCCTGAAGTATCGTTTTCTTTTGCCTGAGCGATTGGAATAGGTGCACCATAAACAGTCAGAATTGGTGAAGGATTCACATCGTCGATAACTGATCCGATTCCAGATTGAAATTTAAACTTATATTTTCCTGTGAAAGTCGGAGTAGTAACATCCTGAATAGTAATCGAAACAGAATCATTCAAAAAAACTACGTTTGAGAAATTTATTGTATCAGCTTGAACCGAGACTGAAGCTGTGAAATTTTCAATTACAATTTGAGCAGGATTCTGTGACCAGGTAAATTCTTCTGGAAAAATAATTTTTAAAGCATCAACATTGTACTGTATGTCCCTTTTGTACATAAATTTTAAATTGAGATTGGTACTTCCTGATGCGACTAACGGATCGAGATAGACAACACCTGAACCTTCCGGTTTAGCTCTTAGTGAAAGTATCCATGCAATATTGTTTGCTGTATTACCAGTACCCATTGTCGGGGCTCCATTCATCGCCCAGTTAGCAGCAACTAGTATTTCTGGTAAGCTATCCTCTTTAAAGTAAACTGAAGTATTGCTCGATGAAGTACCTGTCAAATGAACTTTCGGCTGAGGTAAACTGCTTAGATTTGCTGAACCCCACGACACACCAAAAATGTGAGTCTGTGAAGTGTTCCGTATTTGAACTGCTTCTGAACTGCCTGCAATTAAAAATACATTTCCTGAAAACATGATTGCGTTGCTTGATTTAACGACAAGCAAAAAATCGCTTGGATCCAAATCCTCGCCGAAAGCATTTTCTGGTCTGGCGACAATAATTATTGTTCCCTTTTTAAGATTGCTCCAAAGTGAATTGTTGGAAAAAACCAAAGGCTGCTGTGGTGAGCCACTACTGCTGAAATCTCTTATATCCCAATTTCTTAAGTCAAGGCTATCTTCCACTACAAGGAGTTCAAGCCATTCATCATTTCCACCGGAGTTGTAAAGCTCGTTGATTATGATTGGTTGACTATAAACATAAGAAGTAACAAAAAATATAAGGGCAAGTAAAAACTTTTTCATAAGAAATTTCTCAAATGATAATTATTTAATAAGCGTCATTTTTTTTGACAAACTGAATTTGGGTGTCGACAATCGATAAAAATAAATTCCACTTGGAAGATCCCCAGCATTAAATTCTACTTCATAATACCCGGGAGACTTCTTTTCATTAACTACTTTTGCTACTTCTCTTCCCATAATATCGTACAGAAAAGATTTACCTGCTGATCTTCACCGGATGCAGTTGGCGGAATAGTAAATGAAATCTTTGTAGATGGATTAAACGGATTGGGATAATTTTGATATAAATTAAAAGTAAGCAATGAAGGATCGATATTGGTTTCAACATCATTTACAACACCAAAATCAAATTCAGCAACTACAGGCAGATGATCAGAAACATCGTGTAGTGCAAATGCAATTTGCTCGGAGATTGGATATGGAGGGTTAACAATCTGCTGGTTGAAATGTTGTCCATCATTTCCATACGCCCAATATGTTCCGTCCACATAATCCACACCACCGAAACTCTTTAATGATTGAGAGACAAGAATAAAATCAAATCTATCGTCCAAACCTCCTGTTGATCCTCCATCAGTTAATTGAACTGTCCTTGTTGATTGAGTATGAACGTCAGCAAAATTTGAATTTGCATGCCAATTACCATATCTATTTACCGGATCAAGAAAATAGCCGGGACTTGTTTGATCAAGTAACCTAATGTAAGCTGGTTCGCTGGCTCTATATAAATTAAAATCACCAACAACAATAAAATTTGTTCCCGGAGAAAGCTGATCAGTATTAATTCTTAATCTTGCAACTTCCTGTTCTCTCGTGGCTTCATCACTTGGTGTATCTCCAGCTTTAAAATGAGCCACATATATAATAAGAATATCCTGAGTAAAATTATGTTGAAGAACATACCTCGTTATATATCTTGGTGTGTTGGTAATAATATTTGAAGATAAAAGAGTTAGAAGCGAATCTTTATAAAAGAGTGCGTTATCAGTATCAGGTCCATCAAAAAAGGTAGCTGCTTTAAATGAATTTCCAAGAACATCACTCAGAAACAAATTAACTCCATACTGTGAAAGAATTTCCTGGACAGCAATTATATCCGGTTTTGCTTCATTAAATATCTCTTGATACTTGGTATTCTTTGTTGCTGAAAAATTTGGATAATTGAGAATATTATAGGTAAGTATTTTCACCCTATCCTGAGGAAAAATCGCTGTGATAAGCAACAGTAAAGACACGGCAAAAGTGGTGATTAATTTTTTCATATCTGATTATTGTTCGGTGGATAAAATAAATCTTACTATTCTGTTATTACCTGTGTCGGCAACGTAAAGTGTTTTATCGAAGAAAGCAACACCATGAGGTTCATTAAATGAATCATTGCTGAAAGTTCCAAATGACTGAAGTTCATCTCCGAAGGAATTAAATTTATAAATACTGTCTCTATCTGCATCAGCAATGAAAATATTTCGGCTTTGGTCAACAGCAGAGCCTTCCGGTCTTGAAAATTTGTTGGGTATCATAAATGATACTGAGTTGGGCGAAAAATTGCTTAAATACCGCTGATCAATTGGAGTAATAACATATTCTAACCATTGAGCTTTAAAACTATTTTCACCTGTAAGCGTGACTATCATATCAATTGTCTGATCATTAAATGATGTAAGGGAACTTATATCAAATGCCGATACAAGACCTTGTCCCAAAGGATCGATATTAGGTACTCTTCCGATGAGTGTATCTTCATCGCTAGGTATTCCTAACAATTTCTTTGGACTGAAAATTAAAATTGAATTATCCGGATCAACAAAGCTTGTGTTGTTCGGTCCTTTTCGAGAGATATAAAAAGTGTTATTGTAAAAAGCACAAGTTCCAGTGTATTCGACCAATGGCCTATTTAAATCTGCAGGTCTTGGCAAGAGTTTTTTTATAGGTGCACTCCCTATTTGATGAGATGAGGCAACAAGATCAATTTTATATACAGCACTAAAAGTCTGACTTTGCCCACCTACAATTGTATCGAACTGTGCACATACAATTAAGTTAAGTTTATAATCCTGAGCTAGAGCAACCGGTCGTTTGATTGTTCGTGCTCCCAACACATCTCCATTAAGATTGAGCATTACAATGCGATCGTTATCTGTGTCTGCAACATAAATGAAAGGTTCTCTTCCAACCATAATGTCCTGTGGTCTACTAAATCCTCCCCAAACAGGCTTAAGCTGAATGTAAACAGTATCTCCTCCAATATTTATATTACCATCTCCTGTGTCTATGTCTGTGAGATCAAACTTCTCGGCACAACTTGCAAAGATCAATATAAATTGCAGTATTAAAAGGAGTTGTATGATTTTAAGAAATTTCATTATAGTCCAAGCATAATTGAAAATCTGTGCGCTGAACCTAATCTCTGAAAATTAGTAAACGCATAATCAAGTGTAAATTCTGCGATACTTATTGGCACATTTAATCCAAGTCCGAATGAATAGTTTTGTTCATCGACATTAAATTTATAACCAGCGCGGAGGAATAACATTTTCTGCCAGGCGTACTCTGCTCCGGTTACAACATTTTCGCTGTTATCATTAGGATGATTTAATTGAATGGATGTGGTCACCCGATGTTCATCGGATTCATATGGTTCAAAAGCAAAGCCAACTCTGAAAATTGTCGGTGGTGCAAAAGACTGCCACTCTGAATTTGTTCTGTTTCCGATTAATATAACTTCACCATCCGGAGCCAACTCAGCCCCGAAATTAGAAACTGTAACAGCAAAACGAGTTGAGCCCAAGCCGGTTCTGTAGTAGGTTCCTAAATCAATCATTACGCCACGCATTTTTAATTTATCGAGAGTTTCTTCAACATATTTAACTGTACCGCCAAAGCTGAATTGCTCAGTCATTTTTCTTGCATAAGATAGAGACACTGCAATATCGCTGTATCCAAAATATTCTCCTGTTCCAAACGGTGCGAATTCTGTGGTTACCGGCATATCATCCATAGTGACCGCTGTTAATGAAGCTCCGAATGAATTATCACCGTCCAAATGATAAACTACTCCAATAAAATCATGATTTATATCTGCAACCCAGATATTATGCGAGATAATTAGTTGATTTTTATTGAACTGCGCTAATCCCGCAGGATTCCAGTAAAGTGCAGAAGCATCATCAGAAATCGCAATAAAAGATTCACCAAGTGCTGCAGCTCTTCCGCCAACACCAATCTTTAAAAATTGTGCTGTAGATATTCCCGCTCTCTGGTCACCAAGCACAGGAAATAACTGAGCGAACATTATATCGTTCAGAATAATTATCGAAAGAAGTATGTAAAACAAATTTTTCATTTAGAAAGTAAAAGTCACTCCAAATTTAAAATTACGCTTGGTAAGGTATCTTGCCGGATTAAGCGGATATGGTGATATTGGCGCTTGTAAGTCCGGATACCTCGGATCATTCCAACTGCTTGGTACATCATCACCGTATTCATACGCTCTTCCTGTCACCGGGTTAATTATTGTTGAATTTTCATTATCAAGAAGATTATTCACTTCAAGAAAAACTGAAAAACTTAATCCACTCAGATCAAAATATTTTTCGAAATTTAGATCAACGTAAAACCAATCATCTGCAATTTCTGAGTAACGTTCTCCTTGAACAAACTCATATTCTTTTCTGCCCTGCTGATCCACAGAACCGGTGAATACTGCCGGTGTATATCTTTTACCTGATTGGAAGAATCCTCTTACATACAAACTCCAGTTATCCAATATTTCTTCAGCGAATCCAAAAGTGCCTTTTGCAGCAAAAAAGTTCATAGATAATGATGCAGTAATTGGTCTGTCCCATGATAGATATTCTTCTCTAATTGATTCTTCGAGATCACCACGAGCTATTAATACTCCCTCTTCAGATGATGAGCTTTTACCGGTTACAATTGAATATGCAAATGATGCCTGACCATTAAACCATCTGCCGATTCTTTTTCTAAATTCAACTTCCAAACCTCTGCTGCGTGCATAATCTGTATTGACATATGTTATAAAACTTTCTGCGGCTAATCGTGCGGATGTTATTTTTGCTGTTCGTGTACTCACGTAATCGAATATATCTTTATAATATGCAGTTACGGTCAAGACATCATCAGGAGTGAATTGCGTCTTTAATCCTAGTTCATAAGCGACTGTTGTCTCCGGATCAAGATTTGGATTACCAAATTTCTGGAAAGATGATTGAGCACTGACCGGATTGAGCTTTGCATAAACAAACTGAGGCTTTGGCCATTTGCTGAAATGTCCGTAAGAAAAGAACAGAGTTTGAAAATCAGATACAGGATGAGAAATTCCAAGACGTGGACTTAGTCTCGCTTTAAATCTTCGATCACCAAACCATCCATATGAATCCTCATAATAACCATCTCTGATTTCATCAGGTATTGTGATTACATTAGTATCTGCGACTGCATCATCGACATATTTTCCCGGGAACCAATAATCAAGTCGCAAACCGAAGTTAAGAATCATCCCACCAAAGTTTATGTTATCCTGTGCATAAAAGGAACCAAGTGCAGGATATACTGTGTAAATATCGTTATTCAAACCAAGCTCACCGATCCATGGTTTATAAATGTCAACCACCTGCATTTGCTGAAATTGCATATTGAATCCAGCTTTGAACTTATTCATTTCATCGAAGAAACTTGTGAGATCGCCCCGCAATGAAAACTCTTCAAGAAAATGATCGTGCCATGTAAAGGGATTTCCAACATCCCAGAATCCATCACCGGGAATCACTCCTACAGTATCGCGGTTTTCATTAAAGTATTCAATCGGAAAGTTTACGATATCTTTCGGTTCATTGTATAAGCTGTAATAAAGACCGTTTGCATCACCCCTGAGATTTGTAAAAAAGTAATTTGCTTTGACTTCATAATAAGTACGTGAGTTCAATGTATGAGTGACACTGAAATTATGATAAATATTATTATGCGTGAATGTATTCGCATTATCAAGCAGATATTGAAATGTGTATTGATAACCGGGAGATGGTTCAACATACTCAAGGTTTGACTGTAGTGATTGAGAATTTTGATTAATGTTTACCGATTGATTAAATGAATAATTGAACTTTAAAGTTGGAGAATAAAGATAGGACAATTTTGCGAGCCAGAACCAGCTGTTCTCTTCTCGCGGTGCGAATCTGCTTCCTCCAAAAGTTGACGAGAGTAGTTGATCAGCAGTTACTTTATTATATCCCTGTGTTATTCCATCACTTATTCCACCATAAAAATTAGTGAAGAATGTAAGCTCACCGGGAATATTGACACCAAGTACAGGCAGTAAAAAAGAAGTTATTGGTTCAGGTCCACTTATATTTGCTTCAAGCACATCTATATTAAAAACATGATATGATGAAGTATTGCCAAAGTTATCTCGTTTATACGTCAAGGCACCACTATATTTTTCACTTCCCTCTTTTGTTTTTACGTTTACTATTCCTGAAGTTGCTTGACCATACTCAGCATTAAATCCACCTGTGATTACTTCAACTTCTTCAATTGATGAAGCGCTTAGCTGAAGTCCGAAACCTGTACCTGCAATCGGATCCTGCACCGAAACACCGTCTAATAAAAATGCATTTTCATAGGTTCTTCCACCTCGAATATGAACTTCGTTTGAATTGTTAACTACTACTCCTGACTGCTGCGAGACTATATTCTGTACATTCTCTACAATAAGCTGGTCAATCTCTTCTCTCGAAATGCTTCTTTTACTTTGGGTTTCTTCAACGTCCATAAGAGGTTTTTCACCAATTACAACAACATCCTGCTCAAGAGTCAATACTGTTTCTTCTAGTTTTACATCAAGTCTTGTAGTTTTGTTCGATTCAATCTTTGTTCCTGTGAACTGGTATGTTTTGTAACCGATCAAAGAAATATCAACGTTGTAAGTTCCGACAGGTATTGCTGTAATGGTAAAATTTCCATTTATATCAGTTGCAGCACCGAAATAAGTTCCCTTTAAAAGAATATTAACACCAGGTAACCCTTCACCTGTTGCTGCGTCGGTAACGTTTCCGGAGAGTGTTCCGGTTTGCTGAGCATAATTGACTATCGTTAGCAGAAAAAATAGAAGTAAAAATTTCTTCATCTTGTTATTCCAAAATCATCAAAGAATACTTTTTGAAGAAGTGCTTTTACATTTCCAGTCCCATTACATTTATCGAGAGGCAGTGCAATAAAAAATTCAGTCAATTCAATATTTGTGAAACCTGCAAATCCCGGTAGTTCTCCGTTTGGATAATAGTAAATAGGATTTGCAGCAAGTTCACTCAGGTAGAATGATTTTACTCTGAATACATTTATTGTCAACTTTAAATACGGATATGAAGGATTAGTAGTATCAGAAGCAATCACAGTATTTGGTAAAAGTGATATTTTTTGTCCAATACTATCTGAAATAATCGGAATAAAACTTTGCAGTTCAACAGGATCAACAGTTTGAGGAAATTGCATTGAGAAAGCAACTTTACCACCCTGACTTAAATATTTTTGAGTTGAGAACGATGCTAAATCTATTGAAGGATTATTATCTGTATACCAAAATAAATAATCGAACAATTTAATTGTTTCTAGGAAAGTTACATTTTTAAATGGCGGTTCTTGCGATTTTACATCGTAAACATCATAGCTTCCTGATAATCCAATACTGTCAAACATAGCAGTATAAAATGATGCAGCATTGTCCAAAGTTGCATAATCATCAATCACAAGAAAATTACTGACTGGTTTCTTCACAAACCAAAAATCATCAGGATCATCTTCCGGCAATCTGATAAACTCTGACTTTGCACCGGAAATATCTTCTGCCTGCACGTAGAAATAATTTAAGTTATCGAATATTAGTCCGGGCAGTTTTTCAGGATGAATATTATTCTCCTGTCCTTCAATCAATATTTCCATTAATGGATTTGAAGAACCAAATTCATTTGTACGTAATGTTACTGTTCTTACACTTCCATCGATAGAAATAATGTTATCAGGATTTGTAGTATCGTTTAATGCAATGTTTATTTTTAAGATTGATTCAACTCCATCAATGTCATCGGCGATCCATCCGAAAGACATTACAGGAAATGAGGTATCAGGGACAAAACTTAATTCATTCCATTGAATTGTCGGTGCAGAATTTTTTAACGGGAAGAAAAATTCGGCTGGTGATGGATCAATCAAGCCAAGATCAAAATAGTGTTCATTACTGTCCCAGACACCATTACTATTTTTATCGATGAACGGTTCTGGCCCATAGTTTATATTATTCTGGAAAATCTGTTGATCATATTTTCCATTACCTTCGGCATCAACTGCCACAACATTGAATCTGAAGGTAGTATCTGTGGCACCAATCTTAAGTGAAAACAAACTATCGTTGCTTGTAGTAAACTGCCAGGACTCGTCATTCCATTTAAAGTAAAACCCGGCTATTAAACCGTCAGGATCATCACCCCACCAGCTTACTAATAATCTCGTCTGTTGTGGAATAATCACACTGTCGGGATAGAGTGATACACTCGTCTCAGGAGGTTGATTCTTATTTTTAACTCCAACTATTTCCTCCTTGCAAGAAAGGAACAGTGAAGAAATAGTTATGAAAAATATTATTAGTAAAAATTTACTATTGGACATTGTCTACTTATTCAAAAGAAGAACCATCTTCAGAAGAAGATGGTTCTTTAATATATTATTTTATTAACATCATCTTTTTAACATCAACAAAGTTTTGATCGTTATCTCCCAAGGATGAAGCGGTCAGCCTGTAAAAATAAATTCCTGATGGAAGATCGCGAGCATCAAAAGTTAGATTATAATTGCCAATCGATTGAATCTGGTTATCAACAAGCACTTTAACTTCCTGGCCAAGAATGTTGAAAACGCTCAATCTGACATTCGACTCAAATGGCAATGAGAAATTTATCTTGGTAGATGGATTGAACGGGTTCGGATAATTTTGTGAAAGTCCATACTGCGTTGGGATCGTCCCATCAGTTTCTACACTTACAGGATTATACCCGATGAAATCGTTATTGTTTCTTGGAACAAGCTTATAGTTTCCAAAAGAGTAATATAGAACTCCCTGCAATGCATCGAATGTGCTACCAGTCTTCACATAGTAAAGTCGCGTTGGATCGGAAAGATTATGATAATCATGATTTCCGTCCTCGAGCTCAACGCGGGTATCTGTGCTTCCATCGCTAACGTACATCTCACCAAAGTTGCTCGGAAAATCAGCATTTTCATTTGTTACTGTAACATTATTATATCTGATTAATACACTTTCCCATTGTTCTTTTTGAATCTGACCGAGTCCACCTGTTCCGATTGTGGTGGTTTGTAAGACCTCAGGTGTTGGCAAAGGATTACCTGAAGAGATAACCTGAACACTGGTTATACTGTCGATTCTAGTAACGTTGAATGTTGGCGTTACAGCTTCATCCCAAACGAGACCGTTAACTGTAACTAACTGTCCTTTTTGGAATCCGCGAATTGTACTTCCGTTTGTTCCTCTTGTTCCAACCTGAATTCCACTCCAGGGGCCCTGTCCATTCTGCATATAAATTCTTAGTGCAAATGTTGGAGTACAGTCACTTGTGTCTGCAGTAACAACACCAGTTAATGGTACACGGTAACCATTATATCCGCTCACATCTGTACCAAATGGACTGTACTGAACATCCTGGATAGTTACATTTCTATTAAGAACAAGATAGAAGTACTGAACATTATTTATATTTGATGGTAAGGTTGAAGTATTACCTTGATTATCTTTTGACCAGATGTAATAATCAACTATAGCTGAATCACTATTAACTCCGGGAATAACACCTGAATAACTGTTTCCAGTCCCATGGGTCATGTTTACAGCAGTATAGTTTCCGCCATCAACGCGATAATAAAGTCTTACTGAATCTACACTTCCATCATCAGTTACATTAGCAGTTAGTGTAACCGACTGGTTTGTAAGTACCTGAGGTAAACTTCTTCTTAAAGAACTAATCGATGGAGGTGTTACTGCAATTTCCATATCATTAGGATACATCGGACCAATATAATACCCGGTTGTTCTTGTTTGTATAACTCCTCTAATATAACTTAAAACAGTACCGTCTACTGGTGGCTGATATGTGGTAAGACCTGTTAATCGATGGCCTCGCAGAGTAAAATATCCTGATTGATCAAACATAAACATATAATTTCCCTGACCATCGTTTATTCTGAAGGTACCTGTACTCGCATTTCTATCACTCGTTACGACATTCCTGATGATTACATATTGACCTTCATATTTTTCAGCCAGCGGATTCAAAACACCACCAGACATAAAATCTGAAATCTCAAGTTCAATCGGGTCTGGTCTTTTTGGTAATTGTTGGATAATACTTACAGGAGTAACAGGCGATATTAGTACTTCACCTTGTGTCGTAGTATTGAATTCATTCACTGTCAATGTAATTTCCACAACTTGTGCCGTATCAATTAAATCGAAAAAAGTTCCCTGGTATTGAGCAGAAGTATCCATCTGTAAAACATTGATTCCATCAAATTGATCATGAACCTGGCCATCAGGATCATAAAGATAAGTCACCCATCTTGCACCTGACCACATAATTGGTCTTCTGTCATTTTGAGGATTAACTAATGGGCTAACCATAACAATTCCCTTAACTTTAACTTGCTGTCCATTCAACGGTGAAGGTTGATCACCAATGTTTATAAGTACAGAATCCGGCAGATATTGAATATCTTCAACTGTAACACTAGTCTGAGAGAATAGGCTACTATTGATGTATAACAACATCAGCAAAAGAAAAAATATAAATGATTTCATTTTTTTTACTCCTGTTTTATTTGATTACTAAAAACTTACCTGTTTTAATTTCACCGTTATTATTGTTTTTTACAGTGAATAAATACATCCCTGTTGCAATTGCTTGTTCATTGTCTGAAAGAAGATCCCACGCATGTTCACCTCCGGCAAATTTCTGCTTTCCGTCAGGCGCATAAGTTTCAAACCATCTTACTTCTGAACTGTTACTGGATGATGTATGATCAATTCGTTTTACTATATCGCCAGAAAGTGTGTAGATAGTAATCTGGCAATCAGAAGGTAAATTGAAGAAATATAATTTCCTCAATCGCTCAGAACTTCCATCCCAGATAGCATTTCCATAATAAGGATTTGGATAAACACCGATCTGCACATTAGGATCTTCGGTAGAAGGAGTTCCCGGAAGAATTCTCTGAAAGTTAGCTAATGGTGATGATTCGAGGATATCAAGATTATTTTCCGGATCACCCTCATCAAATGCACTTACAGCAAATAAATACTGCCAACCGTTTAATAGATTTGACAATATGTATTTATAATAATATTGAACTGTATCACCGGGAAAAGTAGCTGGTTCAGGCAGTTCAACAAATTCAAATCCTGTATCAAACGAAACCCCATTAGCTGCACTGTCAAATTGAGCAAGTGTTACTAACGAATTGAAAATATCCTGACCGCCTTCTGTCAGATCAAAACCAGCCTGTGTTCTGTAAATTTTGTAACCTTCAAAATCTTGTTTGCCTGATATCGGATCGATGGATAACTCAGCTCGCTTATCCCAGTAGATTTCTACTTCCCTATCTTTTGGAATTACTTTTACGACAGGAACAACAGGAGGTGCCGGAAGAATATAACGAGTAATTTTTCCGTTAGAGTCAAGATCTTCACCCGGATCAAGTATTCCATTTCTATTTTTGTCTTCACCGTAATATGCCCGCAAAGCCCAATCAGCATTTACATATAAATTTTTCTTTTGTTCTTCAGTATCAAGGTTTGCCGGATCGGGACCAAATTTTTTAGCACACACAATTGCAAACACAACATTAATGGAATCTCCGGGTGCTATCGTAGGAAAGTGTCCATTAGTGATTAGTATTGATCTATTTGAAGGTGTTTTGATTTGCTCTGGTGTGATACCATCTTTCCATCGACTACCAGTTCCAAATTTACCCTGCATTTTATCATAACGTGCTACATCATTCTGAGGCGCGAAGAAATCGGGATCGTCAGTATTTCTAAATTGCCAAGTAACAAAATTCACTGACGGAATTGAATCATTCAATCCAATTGGGAACTTATCAGGTAATTTTGGTTCCGATCCGCAGTGCAAAACCCCAATGTAACTATCACTGAACCCAAGATCTCCTGCAGCATCAAACTCATAAGCAATTTTAATTGAATCGTTATATCCATCACCACCTTTATTAAAGAATGCACTCCCCGATGGTCTTCCAGTTATATTTGTATTACGAACAACAGCATCTGTCCACATTCCGACATAAACACTATCAATATTTCTTGTGCTGACATTTTTTATCCAATAATTAAATATCACGAAGAAATTAGCAAAAGGGAAATTCCAGGCATAAGTTTCCTGGTGAACGGAAATACCAAGAGGATTATGATCTATTATTGGTTCGCCATTAAGAAAAACTTTATTCGTATCTGTATAATCCATTAAGAAATCTTGATGAGAAATAGCTGCAGGACTAAAAAATCTTGAATCGAAAAGTGATGATCTCTCTTTAACACGGGTTCCTGCTGAATTAGTAAATTCAAAACCACCACCTCTGGCCGAAATTGACGCAGCATCTACTGCACCAGTTGTAACGAATGGACCTCCGACACCACGAATAAATCCACCTACATATAATCCTCCATCAAATAAATGTTCAATACCACTTCCAAGTGGATACTGACAGCTTGGTTGCTCAGGCCAGAGAACAAAACCATGTCCGTAAGTACCAAAATTAGTTATCGTAATTCCAATGTTGCCAATATTTGTGTACTTGCTGTTATCATCATCGAGGACTTTGGGGAATTTTCGGTCTTCATCACCGGGATTTGTAGTGAAGGCACAAAGAAGTATTGACAGATAGATTATCCGGTAACGAAGTTTCATTTATAAAAAGTAAAAAAGTCTTTTAATAATCCGAATGGTTAATAAACACACTGTGAAAATACGTAAAAAATATATTGGAGTAAATAAAGGAAATGTTAAGTTTTTGATGTCTAACGTTTGCTTAACATTACTTTAATAGTACCATTTTCTTTGTCTCAACATAGCTGCCGGATTGGAGTTGATAGAAATAGATGCCGGATACCAGCGCCCCGATACCGGATGATGCATTTAATTCAACTTCATATTCGCCAGCAGATTTTTCTTCATTAACTAAAGTTGCAACTTCATTTCCAAGAACATCATAGACTTTTAATGTTTGCCAACTGCCTATTGGTGTCTGCCAGCTGATCCTGGTGGTTGGATTAAATGGATTCGGATAGTTCTGGTAAAGGATAAAATTATCCGGAGATAAATCTTCAGCAATAACATCACTTGAATTTCCAGAAAAGAAATATTCTAACATACGATCAATATTAGCGCGCCAAAGTCCCCAGCTATGTCCTTCCGGTCGTTCGAGCCAGTCAAGTTCATAGCTATTAGACAAAAGAAAATCTCTGAAATCTCTCATATTCGTAAACAAGCTTTCATAAGTTCCCCAAATAGAACTCCATTTGATATCTTTAACCTGACCATTGATTACCAGATTATAAGCCTCGTAATTATTTGGCCAGAATGCCGCGGAATGAAGTCCACACAATCCAAATACTTCAGGATGATTGTAGCTGATGAGCGCAGAAATATTTCCACCAAAAGAATCGCCAAGTACTAATCTTTGCTTTGGATCAACTTTAGTTTTATAATTCGCATCAATGTAAGAAACGAGCTCATTTACAAAAAATAATCTGTATTGATTTCTTAGTGACCCAGCATACTCTTCGTTTCGATTATTTGGTTTTACAAACACAGCAATCACAGGTTCAATTTTTGAACTGTCGAGTAAGTTATCAATCACATTTACAGCCTTACCGAGGCTGATATACTCCGATCCATCCTGGAAATAAACTGTTGGATAAGTTGTAGAAGCCAATGAATCATAACCTGGAGGGAGATATATGTTTAAATGGTAAATTGTATCTACGTTAGTACTGTAAATAACTTTTGTTATTACTGTTCCATGTTGAATATTCGAACTATAATTTATTTCCCACGGTTGAATATACAAGGGCA
This sequence comes from bacterium, assembly GCA_016716565.1. Classification (NCBI taxonomy): domain Bacteria; species bacterium. The sequence continues at coordinate 342,992 of JADJWC010000004.1, read as the reverse complement.
TTGATAATTCAGAATTAGGACCAAATCCTCCCTGACAGGTATTTGGATTTTCGGGATCAAGTATCCAAAAACTACCACTATTGTTTACAATAAAGAATTTGTAATCGAGACGAGCATCAAGTTCAAAATTTTCAGAACGATACCAGAAATTAGTTTCACTTAGTTTTGTCATTGGCCAGGCGGTAGCACTCCAGCCATTAAAATCACCGGGAACAGAAACTGAGTTAGGATTTCCCAAATAAATAAAATTTGCAGTTGAGTCTTCAATGAATGGGATTCCCTGAGTTCTAGCATAAGTCATAAAGCTGTCAACGGCAGATTGCTTTGCTGCAGGATCACCGAGCGAGTTAACGTGATTGATGAATTCCTGAAATTGGGATTGACTGAAAGTCAAAGATGAAAGAACAAAGTAAAAAGTTATAAGGAATATTTTCATAATCAGATTTTATTTTTTTCGAAAGAAAAATAAACAAAAAAGCCAGAATTTTCATTCTGGCTTTAATCATTAATTGATCTGATAAATTTTAACCTAGTGGAATTTTCTTTGCGTTATCTTTCAACCAATCACTGAAGCTTTTCAATTCAGGATTTAATGATTTTACAAAATCAATATTCCTCGCACCGCAGTAGTAATCATTAAAATCGTGCTTAAACTGGAACATATTTCCAACATCTTCAGCTCCGGGAAAATCTAAACCACGGTAAACATCAAAAGGAACTGCGTTGTATTTTACTTCTTCACCAAGTGCTTTTGTAAGTTCTTCGGCCATCTGTTTTCCTGTAAGATGCTCGCCCGCAATTCCAATTTTCTTTCCGATAAATTCATTACCTCGTTTGAAAACTGCATAAGCACATTTACCAATATCTTCAACTGCAATTGCCGGGAGTTTTTTATCACCCATTGGCATGTTTAAAGTTATTTTTCCATCTTGTCCTCGCGTCGGATTCCAGCCAAAGTAAATCATATTTTCCCAGTAAGCACTCGTTAATAATAATGTTACCGGAAGTTTTTCATTGACAAAAATATTATCAGCTTCTCCTTTTCCATCAAAGTGAGGAACTTTATACTTCCCCTGAAGCGTAGGCATTCGGTTATCATTCAATGGAACCCAGTTTCGTGTATCTTCAAGTGTTGACCATATGAGATGCTTAACATTTGTATCTTTAACAGCTTTTGCAATCAACTTTGCTTCTTCAATTTCTTTTTCGGCTGAAAAGTGATCCCAGAAAAATGTTACAGCAAATACTCCATAAGCACCATCGAAAGCTTTTTTCAGACTATCGTAATTATCGATATCCACAGCCATTACCTCTGCACCCAATTGTGCAAGCGCTTTTGCTTTATCTGAATTTATATCTCTTGTTAATGCTCGGACTTGAAACTCTCCTGATTTATCCGCAAGAATCGTCCGAACCAATCCACCTCCTTGTGCACCGGTTGAACCGAGTACGGCAATGATTTTCTTTTGTGACATAGATACTCCTTAGTTTTTATTTAAATGAATTAACTTTTTGCTTAACTGACTTTAGCGTGTTCGTGTGCGTGGTATGAGCTACGTACCAATGGCGAGGATTCAACAATTTTGAATCCCATTTTTAAACCCTCTTCTTTGTACATCCTAAATTCTTCCGGAGTGACAAATCTATCAACCGGTAGATGCACTTTGGTTGGCTGGAGATACTGACCGATAGTCATTATCTCGCATCCGTGATCATAAAGATCTTTCATCAAATCAAGAACTTCTTCTGTTTTCTCACCGATTCCAACCATAATTCCACTTTTAGTTTTTAGTCCTCTAGATTTTCCCGCAAATCGAGATCCCGCTTCGCCTTTAAAAATTGCTGATCCGCCATCCTCAAGTTCATCCCTGTTGACTGATGTAATTACTGCGTGTCTTAAATTCAATTGTTTAATTGCATCAACGACTCTTCGCGGTTCATCAAGATCAAGTTCAGTTGGCAAGCCAAGTTTAACGTTACAGAAACCACAGCTTCGTGTGCAGGTATCTCCAAGAATCATAAAAGTTGCAGTCCGGTGATTCCAGCATTCAGCTATATTCGGACATTTCGCTTCTTCGCAAACTGTGTTGAGTTTTTTCTCTCGCATCAAATTGCGAACATCGGAATAATTATCCCCGGTAGGAAGTTTTACTTTAAGCCAGTCCGGCCTTTTTCCTAATGGAATTTTTTCTTTTTCTATTTGTTCTTTAAATGCTTTTTGATGACGATTGATTACGCTCATAAATTTTCCCAATTGTCATCACGAATCCGGCAATTGTCGGATGAAGTGATCTCAATTAAAATCATAGATTGCTTCTCCCGACTAAAGTCGGAATCGCAATGACATTATTATAAAATATCAGATTCAAAATTTTCTAATGTTTCTTTCAAATGTTTCAGGAACATACCGCCCAACATACCATCAATTAGTCTGTGATCGTGTGATAACGTTAACGCCATTACTGGTCTGATTGCTATTGAATCAGAGCCTTCGATACTCACAACAATTGGTTTCTTGATTACAGCACCAACTCCAAGTATTGCAACTTCTGGTTGATTAATTATTGGTGTACCGAATACTGTTCCGAATACACCATAATTTGTGATCGTAAAAGTTCCGCCGGAAATATCATCAGGAGTTAATTTTTTATTTCGCGATCTGAATGCAAGATCATTAATTGCTTTTGCTAATCCAACAAGATTGAGCTGCTCAGCACCTTTAATGTTCGGGACTATCAGACCAGTTGGTTCAATTGCAACAGCAATCCCAAGATTAACAAAACTTTTCTGAAGTATAGTATTTCCATCAATACTTGAATTTATTAATGGATGAGCTTGAATAGCTTTAACACAAGCTTGTGCAATGAATGCCATATAAGTAAGCTTCACACCATACTTCTGCTGGAACTCATCTTTATTTTGCTGAATAAAATTATGGATTCGATTCATATCAACTTCGATCATTTCAGCTACGTGGACAGAAGTATCACGGCTCGCAACCATATGATCCATTATCTTTTGCCGAATATTGTCCATCGGAATTTTTTCAACTCCCGTTCCCGACAGTACAGTTCTGACTTCAGATGGAACAAATGATGGTGATGGAGCAGCAGTTCTTTCTTTCTTTTCTTCAAATGGTTTCGATGAAGGTTTTTGCTTTCCTCTTTTTTCAAGATAAGATAAAACATCATTCTTAGTTACTCTTCCCTGTAAACCCGTACCGGAAATTTTTCTTAATTCATCGAAACTTACATTTTCTTTCTGCGCAATACTGAGAACGAGAGGAGAATAAAATCCGTTGCCATCTCCTTTCAACTTTTCTCTTTCACTTATTTCTGCATTTCCAAAATTATCATGCATTGAAACCGGTTCACTCATTTCTGCTTTCTTTTCAGTCCTGGTTTCTTTTTTTACTGAAGTAACATTTCCTGCACCGGTTGATATTTTTGCAACTATCGTTCCTACTGAAACCGTTTCCTGCTCGCCTATCAGAACTTCAGCAAGAGTCCCTTCGACAGGTGAAGGAATTTCAGTATCTACTTTATCAGTACTTATTTCAAATATCGTTTCATCCTTTTTAATCTTATCGCCAACTTTCTTATACCATTTGATGATGGTTCCTTCCATCACTGATTCACCCATCTTTGGCATTTCGATTTCAATCAGATCACCTGATGGTTCTGACTTTTCACTTTGCAATGGAGCAGAATCTGTTTTTTCTTTAACCTTCTTTTCTTCAATCGCTGCTTCAGGTGTTTCTGCAATTTCCGAGGTGTTTCCACTGTCAATTACAGCTACTACTGTCCCGACTTCAACTGTGTCACCTTCTTTGTACTTAATTTCTTTCAGAACTCCTTCTGCCGGAGACGGAATTTCTGTATCAACTTTATCAGTGCTGATTTCAAAAATTATTTCATCCTGCTTAACGATGTCACCAACTTTTTTGTGCCATTTGATAATGGTTCCTTCGTTTACACTTTCACCCATTTTGGGCATGATTATGTCCATACGCTTTTTCCTCCGAGGCTAATGCACAGGCAGAGGCATAAAAATATTTTATTCATCTGATGTACCTGCCTTTTTCTCTAAAGAAATTATTAATGCTGTTAGTTCATTTACTATTTCAGTTGTGGATGATATTATTTCATCCAAGGTTGTTATATCGGAAATAAATCCTAATTTAAAAGAAGTAAAACTCTGACTCATCAATTCGTATCCACTTCCACGTGATATTTTGTAAAATCTTGTTTTGTCTCGTGGTTCAAACCTACCAATTCCTTCGGCATAATTATGGGAGACAGAATTTACTGCACGACGCATATCACTGATCAATCCGAATCTTTCATCGGATGGAAATGATTTTGTGATTTCATAGATTTTAAGAAGCAAATCAATTGACTTCCTCCAAACTGACATATTCATAAAACCCGGATATTCCATCGCCTTCGCCTCTGCCTTAGCCTACTTTCAAAATTCTATTAATTCTTTAATGCCAGAATAAATCTGTTGCCTGGACGGTAAAACTTCATTCTCTAAAACCGGTGCATACGGAATATGTGTATCCTTTGCTGCAATTCTTCTAACAGGACCATCAAGATATTGGAAGCAATTATCAGCAACTCGTGCAGCTATTTCCGCTCCGAATCCACCTGTAAATGTATCTTCGTGAATTACAATTACTTTATTTGTCTTCTTCACAGATCTGAAGATTGTTTCTTCATCAAGTGGAATGATCGTCCTGATATCAATAACTTCAACTGAATATCCAAATTCTTCTTCTAATTTCTTTGCAGCGAGTACAGAATCCCACATTGAAACTCCATAAGAAACAACTGTAATATCTTTCCCTTCTTTTACAACTTTTGCTTTTCCGAATGGAAGCAGATAATCATCTCCAGGCTCAAGTGATATTGCAGAACTTTGACGATAAAGCCCTTTGTGCTCACAGAAAAGAACCGGATCATTAATTCTGCATGCTGTTTTCAGTAATCCTTTCGCATCAGCCGCATTGCTTGGATACGCAATAAATATTCCAGGAACGTGAGCGTAAATTGATTCGATGTTTTGACTGTGACAAAGTCCGCCGTGAATGTAACCACCAACAGCAACACGAACTACAACCGGAGCTGACCATGCATTGTTTGAACGATAACGCATTGAAGCAGTTTCATTTTTCATTTGCATAAATGCAGGCCAGATATAATCACCGAATTGAATTTCAACAACTGGTTTTAGACCGGCTAGTGCCATTCCATTCGCAACTCCGAGAATGCTTGCTTCAGCAAGTGGTGAGTTAAATACTCTGTCATCACCAAAATTAGTTGAAAGTCCTTTTGTTGCCGTGAACACTCCGCCTTTCATATCTGCTATATCTTCACCAAAAATGTACATATCTTTGTTTCGTTTCATCTCTTCGTGAAGCCCGTGATTAATTGCGTCTACCATCACAATTTTTTCTCCGGAGGGTTCGCTCTTTTCGTAATCCATTGATTCTTTTAAACCACTTTCATCAAAAACATATCTTGCTGCATCTCTGGGATCAGGGTCAGCTGATTTAGAAGCTCTGTCAGCAGCTTCATCAATTTCACCATTAATTTCTTTCCATATTTTTTGATAATCATCTTCTGTCAGTATTCCTTCTTTCTTCAATTTAGCAACGAATTTTTCGATGGGATCCTTTTCTTTATCTTTTTCTAATTCATTTTTATCCCTGTATTTCTTCTGATCATCAGAAGATGAATGTGATTGAAGTCTAACTACATTTGCTTCAATGAGTGCAGGACCTTTTCCGCTTTTAATATATTCAATTGCCTTTTTTAATTCTTCATACGATTCAAAAAAATCAGTGCCGTCAATTCGTTTTCTGTAAAGAGTGTGGAATCCGCCCATCATCTCAGCCACTGAACCATCTTTACCAGCTGTTTGATGTTCGACCGGAACTGAAATAGCGTATCTGTTATTCTGAATTACAAAAAGTACTGGAAGTTTTTCTCTGCTTGCCCAATTAACTGCTTCGTGAAATTCTCCCTGACTGGTTGTTCCTTCACCACTACTCACATAAGAAACATTTTTTATTCCTTTTTTCCTCGAAGCTAACGCGGTACCGACTGCTTGCAAAAACTGAGTACCTGTTGGACTTGATTGTGATGGAATTTGTCCATTAATCATTCCCCAGTGAACTGGAAGTTGTCTTCCACCGCTAGCTGGATCCGTAGCTTTAGCAAAAGTTCCGAGAAAAACTTCTTCGGGAGTTAATCCAGCCATTAAAACTGTTCCGAGATCACGATAGTACGGGAATAACCAATCTTTTTTAGGATCGAGATGTAAACCAATCGCCATCTGCACTGCTTCGTGACCTTCTGCAGCAATGTGAAAAAATGTTTTACCCTGCTTGAGTAAACGCATCGCTTTGTTGTCAATAATCCGGGATCGGATCATCATTCTGAGTATATCAAGTAATTGCTTCTTTTCGAATCCCATCAATCCGTTGTTGGAAATATTTTTCTCTTTCATTGATATACCCGGCTTTTTGTTTTCAGGCTTGTTTTTCTTGTTTTGTTTAACGGTGTTGTTCACATCTTTTTTACTCATTGAACAACCTTCTCACTATGTGGTTGAATGATTTTTTGAAGTAATTCTTCTTTTTCAATAATCAATATTTTACTGTAATTGAACAAAGACACAAAATTATCCAACAATTTTTCTTTCACTTCATCTATATTAATTTCGTTTCCCAATTCTTGCTTAAGCGATGTAACTGATTTATCCTGAATACCGCAAGGAATGATTCCAGTAAATAAATGCAAATCAGTGTTCACATTAAAAGCAAAACCGTGCATCGTAACCCATCTGCTTACTTTAATTCCAATTGCTGCAATTTTACGGTCATCAATCCAGACGCCGGTATGTTTTTCATTCCTTCCGCATTTCAGTCCATATTCTTCACAAGTATTGATAATTACTTCTTCAAGCGCTCTTAAATATTTGTGCGTGTCTTTGCACCAGTTATTTAAATCAATGATTGGATAGCCGACAATTTGTCCGGGTCCGTGATAAGTAATATCACCACCACGATCAATATCATAAACGGAAATTTGATTTTGCCTTAAATAATCTTTTGAGCCAACTAAATTATCCTTGTGTGCAGTCTTACCCAGGGTATAAGTATTTGGATGCTCAAGAAGAAACAGGATATCATCAAGCTCACCTGAAACTCTTTTTGAATGAATCACATGCTGAAGATCCCAAGCCTCTTTATAATCGATGAATCCTAAATCGCAATATGTTAAAATCTTCTTTTCCATCTTCCATTTACCATCAAACATCTTTCACTAAATATGTATTGCTTCTCCATAAGCTTGAGCAGCAGCTTCCATAATAGATTCAGAAAGAGTTGGATGGGCGTGAATTGTTTTAATAATTGACTCACCTGTAGCTTCAAGAGAACGAGCAAGAGTTACTTCAGCAATCATTTCAGTTGCTTCACTTCCAATAATGTGTACACCAAGAATTTCTCCGTACTTTGCATCAAAAATCATTTTCACAAATCCTTCACGTTCACCAATTGCAAAAGCTTTTCCACTTGCCATAAATGGAAATTTGCCAACTTTAATTTCGTAGCCTTTTTCTTTTGCTTTTGATTCGGTTAATCCAACACTTGCAACTTGAGGCTGGCAATACGTACAACCAGGAATGTTATCATAATTGATTGGCGGATGGTGGATTCCTTTAATGTGCTCAACACAATGAATTCCTTCTGCAGAAGCAACGTGAGCTAACCACGGCGGACCAATCACATCACCAATTGCAAAAACTCCTGGAACATTTGTCTCATATGTTTCTTTGTTTACTTTAATATGATTTTTTTCAACTTGAATTCCTAGATCTTCAAGTCCAATTCCTTCAACATTTCCAACAACACCAATTGCATTAAGTACTTTTTCTGCATTTAATAGTTTCTTTTCACCATTCACATTTACTGTTACATTAACTTTATTTCCTTTTACTTCAGCTTTTTCAACCGTTGCGTTCGTAAGAATCTCAATTCCCCTTTTCTTAAAATTCTTTTCGAGTGCAACTGAAACCTCTTCATCCTCTATCGGCAGAATATGTTTAAGCATTTCAATTATGGTAACCTTTGTTCCAAGTGTAGAATAAAAATATGCAAACTCAATTCCAATAGCACCAGCTCCGATAACAATCAAATCTTTTGGCTGCTTATCGAGTATCATTGCTTCTGTACTTGTAATGATATTTTTTCTATCAACAGGAATCGCAGGAATATTTCTTGGTCGGGCACCAGTTGCAATTATAATTTTATCTGATTTTATTGTTTCAATTACTTTCCCTTTATCATCGAAAATTTCAATCGATTTATTTAGAAAAAGTTTTCCCAAACCTCTTACTCTGATCAACTTTATTTTTCTTTATGAGTATCTCAACGTTTTTGAAATGCGGTCTGATATATCTCGACTTCTTTTGATAATTTTGTTGAAGTCGAAATCAAGTCCTGATATTTTTAATTCCAAATTCATCACCATGGTTTTTAATTTGATCATAAATTTCAGCATTCTTTAGAAGAGACTTGGTAGGAATACAGCCCCAGTTGAGACAGATACCACCCAGGTTATCCTTGTCAATTACGACAGTCTTAAATCCTAGTTGACCCGCTCTGATAGCTGCAACGTAGCCTCCGGGTCCACCACCAAGCACAGCTATATCATATTGTTTTTGCATAAGTTATGGGATTCCTGATAATTTAGAATTGCGCAAATATAGCTAAGGCCGTGATGAAAAGAAAACTTGAAATAAAAATTATGACTTTTTGGTCATAGTATTACATTCGTAAAAAGAAAGCCCTCTTGCTCAGAGGGCTAATTGAACAGATTCACTTGAGATCTTATTTCATCAACATAAGTTTTCTTGTTTGGGTAAAGTTACCAGCTTGTAATTTGTAAATATATACTCCGCTTGATAAGATTACCGGCATCGAATCGAACTTCATAAGCACCGGGAGCTTTCTGCTCGTTTACCAGGGTGCTAACTTCATTTCCAAGAACATCATAAATTTTTAAGGATACAAATTCACTTGTTGGCACTGTAAACTTAATTGATGTAGAAGGATTGAATGGGTTCGGATAGTTTTGTTCCAGATTAAAATCACTAACTACCGATACACTCTCATTATTTTCATCCATAACTTTATTTAGTGCATTCTGTGCTTCATTTCCATAAAGTTGAGGTAATTCTACAACAGTACCATTTGCGAGGGCAGCAAATAATCCGAATGACTCACCATTCTGATTTGAAGATGGATCAAGGAAACCTGATGCAAATACAACCGCTGAATTTCCACCAAGTCCTCTCAAGTCAGCACTCCAAACTCCGACCACTGAAAAGTTAGGCCAGGGTGTTGTAATTACTATCCAGTTTCTCCAGGCGGGAACTGATACATAATTACTTAAATCACCATATGAAACATTCGTCAGGTAAATTCCAAGACCAAATATATTAACAGTTGGTGCATCAGTTGAACCGTGAACTGCAAACAAATCAACTTTATTATTACTGTTTGCTGTTTCTCTTGCATCATTTTTAGCAAATAGTGTGAAAGCGATATCTCTTCCGTTTGGATTCGGTGCAAAGCCAGTAGGATCAACAACTCCATTTGCAATCGCAACGTAAGTACCACCGTTTGCAAAATTGACCACAAAGTTTTTAATTGTATCATTTACTGAACCACTGTTTCCAGGTGCAATACCAATATTGATATCAACACCTGCCGGTACATCTATGTAAGGAGTAGCGGTCCTGAATGCAAAGTTGTCAAGTGCAAGTGTTCCGTTCAAATAAACATCAACACTTGATGCTATCGGATCTGCAGCGTTGTGAATTACTTGTAATCTTGCAAAAGGAGCAACTGCTGGTAGTTCTACAACAGTTCCGTTTGGAAGCGCTGCAAATAATCCAAATGGTGAACCGTTCTGGTTACCTGCCGGATTTAAGAACCCAGATGCGAAAACAACTGCTGCACCGCCACCTAAACCAGAAAGATCAGCTTCAAATGATGCGACGATTGTGTTATTATCATCACCAGGTGTAATATCAAGAATGTAGGAACCAGCAGGTACCTGAATGTAATCTGTAAAATCACTATAAGCTGCATTATCTACAAGTGTAGCAACATTTCTGGCAATAACATCAACGGTTGGTGCATCCGTAGATCCATGCAATACTACGAAATCAACTTTATTCTGCGACATTCCTTCTTCACGGATTCCATCCTTGGCAAATATTGTAAAAGCTATATTTCTTCCATCGGGATTAGCCGTAAATTGAGATGGATCAAGAACACCATTAGCAACACCAACATAAGTTTTTCCGTTTTCAAAAGTTACTGCAAAGTTCTTTATAGTATCGTTAACTGAACCACTGTTACCAGGCGCAATTCCTATATTGATTTCAACTCCTGCAGGCACATCAATGAAAGGTGTTGCAGTTCTGAAACCAAAATTATCTAATGCCAATGATCCATTAAGGTAAACATCAACTGAAGCTGCAATTGGATCAGCAGCATTATGAATTACCTGTAATCTTGCCATTGGTTGAACCATTGGAAATTCTACTACTGTTCCATTTGGTAAAGCGGCAAAAAGACCGAAAGCTGCACCGTTCTGGTTTACAGTTGGATCAAGAAAACCTGAAGCAAACACCACTGCAGCACCACCGCCAAGTCCTGTTAAATTAGCTTCAAATTCTGCGACGACAATTTTATTATTATTTCCAGGGTAATTTTTAAATGTACTCAGTCGGAAATAATCTCTTATAATTTGTGATATCTCCATAGGATGCGTTATTTACTAATCTTAATCCTGATTCTGTCACACCTTCTATACCATTTATACTACCGGTTTCTGCTTCAACGGATATATCTGAGTAACCTTCTGAATAAACGCGTTCAGCTAGTACATCAACTGTCGGTGCATCAGTTGAACCGTGTACTACTACAAAATCAACTTTATTCCAGCTTACACCCTGTTCACGTATATTATCTTTTGCGAACAATGTGAAACTTATATTTTTTCCGTCCGGGTTTGGACTGAATTGAGATGGGTCTAAAACGCCATTAGCTATCAGAACGTACTTTTTATTTTTATTTAAAGTCGCCTGAAAATTTTTAATAGTATCATTTACAGAACCGCTGTTCCCCGGTGCAATACCAATATTCAATAAAGTATTTGCCGGTATGTCAATGAAAGGTGTCGCCTTTCTGAATTCAAAATTATCAATTGCCAAATTCCCATTCACATAAACATCAACAACCGCAGCAACTGGATCTGCAGCATTGTGAATTACCTGAAGGCGAGTTGTTTGCTGAGCTAATAAAGATGAGAAAGTAAATAGAACGATTAAGGAGCCTAATATTTTTTTCATAATTCCTCCGTTGTTATTAATTAATTGATTAAAGAGCACAACCAAATAACATTCACGGGGAATCAATAGTTCCCAAGAACTGTTTTTTTTATAATACTTTTAAAATCATCAAATAAGCTTGTCCTGCATACAAACAATATTTCACAATGTCCAGTGTTTCTACCTTATTAAATAATTACTTGCTAGAAAATCAAATCGACAATTCTAGTACTCCACCACCTGCCCTTTAACCGGCATAGAAGTGTGCAACTGTACGATCTGCCACTTATCATTATCTTTTTCAAGTACGCCGGTGGTTCTTATTCCATCAAATGTAAATTGTTTACCGGCAGATTCTACATACCAGTTAACTCTCATATAGAACCAAGCTTGACCGCCAGTTTTACATAAGTGTAGGACTTTATCTCTTTCGGATAATTTTACATTAGCAAATGTTTCGTAAGCACGTTTTTGAGCCTGTCCAAACGAAACTTTATCTACCCACAGCTCATTTTCATCAGTGCCGAGTATGATAATATCTGGCTTATCAGAAAAGCAAGAAAGCAGCAAATCAAGATTTCTTTCCTCATGTGCTTTGTTAAAATTTTCCAAAATCTGAAGAGCATTGTCTCTCTCTGCTACTAAATCTATCTCTGGTTCGCTTGAGCAGGATAATAATCCGAATAATGTTATTGGCAGGATCAGGATGAACAACTTTTTCATTGCAACCTCCAGAAAAATTAATAAATATAAGCGGAGAAATTCTTTAAAGATTTGCCAGAAAGTGATGAGTGAGAATTTCCCCCAACAATATTTTTATTCTCTGTTGTAATCTATCAAATTCTGGTTAAGAATCAAGTATTTGATTTTAATTGCAGACTTAAATTGAGTTGAGATAATTTTTTTTCAAATCAAACATTTTCCAATATTTCACCCAATAATTTCTATATAAATGAATAATCTAAAAGAAATAGAGCCGGCAAACGCAGATATAATTAGTGATAGAATAAGCTACCTGAAGCTTGTTGCTCTTTGGGCTTTTAGTGAATCTGCTTTCGGTGGAATACTTCACGCACTAACTATCCCATTCAGAGGATTATTTATTGCTTCCGCAGCTGTGCTTTTCATTTCACTGATCGCTCTGTTTTCAAAGAGTAATAAAGATATATTGAAGGCTACGTTGATTGTAATCTTGATCAAGGCGGTTGTCAGTCCCCATTCTCCACTCACTGCTTATTTAGCGGTTTCTCTTCAAGGTGTTTTGGGATTTTTATTATTCTTAACAAAAAGATTTTTCAAGCTATCGGCACTTATGCTTGGACTTTTGGTACTATTCTTTTCAGGTATTCAAAAAATTGTAGTGCTCACTATTCTGTTTGGAAATACTCTGTGGGCATCATTGGATATTTTTATTAAGCAGGTATCTGTTGAAATATTTAATAGAAGTCATCCTGACATAAATTACGGTTACATTTTAATTGCTGGATATGTACTGCTTCATTTAGCTGCGGGAATTTTCATAGGAATTTATGCTGGACGACTGCCAATAAAAATAAATCATAACAAGAATCAGATCCCGTCATTTTTAGAAATTAAGGCAAAAGAAGAACTTCCTGTGAAAGAAAAACGAAGAAAGAAAAGCTGGTTTCTGCGTCCAACCGGAATATTCATAATTATTTTATCTGCAAGTGTAATTATCCTATCTTACGTCTATCCGGAGCTCGAAGATAATATTGCGATGTCGGTTTTATTAATGTTGTTAAGAGCGATGATAATTACAATTATTTGGTACGCTTTGTTAGCACCATTGTCTAGAAAGCTATTCAAGAAATTTGTTTCAAGCAGAAAATCCTTTTATGCAAAAGACGTCGAGGAAATAATATCTATGTTTCCGAAGTTCAAAGAGATTGTGAATTACTGTTGGCATTTATCTGGGGATAGAAAGGGATTTAAACGAATTCGCTATTTTTTGTCAACATCTTTTTATTATTTGTTGTTGAGTAAATGAAATTCAAAAATCAGGGAGGATACCAATGAAGCAATTACCAAAAAGATTTAAGAAATTTAAGAAAGATTTTCCGGAAGTTGCTAAAGCTTATGAGGAGCTTGGAATTGCAGTTCACAAAGCCGGGCCGTTGACAGAAAAAACCAGAGCACTTATAAAACTTGCAATATCAACAGGTGCTGGTTTGGAAGGCGCTGTTCATTCCCACACACAAGCAATTGATGCAGGTGCGCTGAATAAAACAGCTGTTATGCTTGCGTTATTGACAATCCGTTTTCCTTTACCGCGATGAGTTGGGTTGAGGTACAATAATCAGACTAGACCGATACTTTTATCAAAACATTTCCCTTTTTATGTCCTGTATCAACATACCGATGAGCTTCTGCAATTTCTTCCATAGTGAATATTTTATCTATGACGGGTTTAATTTCACCTTTTTCAACTAGTTGTGTGATGAAGTTAAGATCCCTGGATCGTTCAACCGGTGGTCTTAATCCGGTCGCCATTATCAAAAATTTTTTATTTGAGAAGATTGAAGTCCAAAGAACTGAAGGAATTACTTTCAGTGTAATCGCAGCCTGTAGAAATTTTCCATTTTGCTTTAAAGAATTTTTGCACTTGGAAAAACTGGTTTTTCCTACCAGATCAAAGATAATATCATAAGTTTCACCGTTTCTTGTGAAATCATCTTTGGTGTAATCGACTACTTTATCGGCACCAATTGATTTTACTAAATCTATGCTCGAAGTGCTGCAAACACCTGTAACCTCAGCATCAAAATAATGTGCAAGCTGAACTGCAGCCGAGCCAACGCTTCCCGATGCACCGATGATCAAAACTTTATTTCCTTTTTGAATTTTTCCTTTATCCCGAAGGAAAGGCAGTGAAGTTAAAAATCCATCACAGCAGGAAATTGCTTCTTCATAATTTTTATTAGATGGTATTTTGGCAATTGTAGATTTATTTTCCTGCAGACAAATATATTCTGCATACGATCCGTAACCTGGAGTTGTTCCTACAACTTTATCACCTACTTGAAATGAATTAACTGAGTTCCCAACAGCTTCAATCTCGCCGGCAAATTCACTTCCTAAAACTTGATTTTTTGGTTTGGTAAGTCCTGTGAACAATCTTGAAAATTTCGGTTCGCCTCTTCTGAAAACGCAATCAGTGGCTGTAACTGTTGATGTATGAACTTTTATCAGAACCTCATTCTCTTTTGGAACCGGTTTCTCAGTTTCTTGAAGATGAAGAACTTCAGGTGGGCCATATTCAGAATAAAATACTGCTTTCATTAATTCCCTTCTTTATGAGGCTCTATATTTTACTACAAAGATAACAATTTCAAATAGAACTATTCGAATTCAACTCTCAACTTCTTGTCAAGCAATCCTTCCAATGGCCAGTCACCAAAGTTGACAGCTTTTGCATATTCTATTGCTTTTTCAGGAGGAAAATTTTTATACTGAATTAAATATGCTGCGAACATATGACTCGCACGTCGTGCAACTGTACAGTGCAATAGAACTTTACCATCAGCATTTGCTATTGCGTCCGCAAATTTCTTGACTGCTTCAGGAGTGTACGGATACTCTTCGCCTCCAAGCGGAATGTGAACATATTCCATCCCGAGACTATCAACAACTGCGGCTTCATCAAAAGGAACATATTCTCTGTTTTCCATTTCAGAAGGAGTGCGAAGATTTACAATTGTCGTCACACCATCAGACTTTAATTTAGCAAACGATTCTTTATCAGGTTGTCCGCTTATGTAAAGGTCATCAACTTTGGCAATCACTTCACGGAATCCGGTTTCATCCAGTTTAACAGGGAAAGAGACTGAATCCTGACCAAAACTAGTTTCCCAAAGGAAACTGATACCGAAAATGAAAACGAATAATATTTTTTTCATTGCATTTACTCCGATAGTTACTAGTATAATTTTTCAATCATTATCACAAACAACAGTACTATTATTGAGTTCACTCATAATTTTTTTGACTGAATGTCTTACACCCGGTGACAAAGTTTCCAAATAATGGTCCTGTGCAAGGAATAAAATTTCTTTTTTGAGTTCCGGATGTTTACCTGCAATCTTGATTATCATTTTTAATGCATTAATTCTTACTGAAGGTGATTTATTTATCTGTTCCCAGACATTCATACAAATATCAAACAGAACGCCTTCATACTTTTCATCCAATTCCATCATCAAAAGAATTTTAAGAAGTTCCCGCTGATGACCATCACTTTTATCCTTAACAGCTTTTACTATTCTATTAATATGCTTCTTAATTCGCTTATCATTCTCCTCAATAATGCTCCACAAAACAAAAGCTGCTCTCCACGAATAAGGCTGCTTATTTGAAACTGCTAATTCAATTGCTTCCTCGAAATGTTCGGGATGAGAATTCATATATGAAATCATTTCATTTTTGTATGAGCTCAGTAACTTATGTTCTAGAACAGTTTCCATTGATTAAACTATTACTTGAAACTTTCTCTGTTTTATCTCTCTATTTTTAATTTTTTTAACAATTCCACAAGTAATTTGCTTACAGGTAAGTTCAACCTCACCTTTTGGATAAAAAATCATACTGTGCTCAAACTTATTTTTTTCGATCATTCTTATTTCGTCATACAGAAACTCTGTTTTCTCATTCCGAAATATTCTAAAAAGATCATCTATTATTTTATTCGATAAATTTATTCCTATATAGACAATTTCAAACTCAAAATACCCCATTTGTAAATCGCCGGATAGAAATTTAATATGCAGATAATTCTTTCTTTGGTCTATCAGGACTGATTTGAACAGCGAATCATGTAAACCGTTTTGCCTGAGTAGTTTTTTTATCGTCGCTGGAAGTTTTGAATAGATTCTATTTATATAGTTTCTATAAGAATTTTTAACTTTCTGATATTGTTCGTCATTTAGCCTTCCATTACACCATTCTCTAGTAAAATATTTCATTTATTCTTCTATGATTTAAGTATAATTTGATTTCACAGAATATTTCTTGCAAGCCAATCTTTAAGATTTCTATATTTTCTTCTTAAAAAATCCCCACGTGATTATACCCTCATCCACTATTGCTTTTCCAAGCAGTTCAAAACCAAGATGAAGATAAAAATTTACATTTACTTCAACTTCTGTATTCAGACTTAAGCCGGTACTGGTCGGATGTGCCGAGACTAACTCCTCAACTTTATTAATTAGTTGACGAGCCAATCCTTTTCCCTGGTAAGCGTTTCTCACTCCAATCATATTTAAATGATGATGCGGTTCTTTTGGAAGCAGACCGGATGCAACACTGCCATACTTTTCATAGCGTGATTTTTCTTCTGAGCCAATTTCTCTCCATAGTTCATCACGCAGCTTGAACAATTCTGGTGGTGAAGGAATTTCTCCCGCTAAAGTTACTGCCGCTGCTGCAACGAGTTTATTTTCTGAGTTATATATCCCTAACAATGGTTCATTTCTTAATGCTCTAGCAGAAACAAAAAATGTTACCAGTTTGCGAAGACGTTTATCGTAATCTTTTCTTTGTCCAATAACATATTTCATTACTGGGTAATTGTGGAAAGCTTCGCAGAGAACTTCGGTGATTTCGGGGATGTTTTGTTTATTAAGATTTAAAATACTCATAAATGAAATTCGTTCACTCTTAAATAAAAGAAATTCATCTTAAAACCAAAAAGGGCATCGTGGTGATGCCCTTTCTACCAAAATCGTTTTTTAGATTTACAATGAAACTCTCATTTGCAAACCTAATCTGAATCCACTCCAATTTATATTCACTTTATCACCGCTTTGATTAATCAGGTATGCTTCAGAATATTGATCGAACTCTAAATTACTCGGGATATAAATTAAGTAAGACAAAGAAATTCCTAATTGCATTCCCAATAAATCCATTGAAGAACCTACACCGGGTTTGAAACTGAATGAAGCTGAACTAAAACTGAGTTCATCTTCTTGAGATTCATCTCCGACCTTCAGAAGTGATGTGATTGAAAAGCTGGAGAGAGTATAGCTGACAGCAAAGTTCAATCCAAAATTGAATATTTCACTAACACTGGTTTGATAGTCAACCATTGTTCCGATACTGGTTTCTACAGCGGATTGGTCCACTTTTAATTCTCCTGAGTAATCCTGGTAATGTATTCTTCCACCGGTCGATCCGTGCTCAACAAATCCGCCGATAGAGAATGTTCTATCAGAAGTATCGATTACTGGAATCAAAAAACCAAATTCATAGCCAAAATATGGGGGAAAAGATTCAGTCTTATCAGCCGGAATATTATTCTGTCTTATATCAATCAACAACTCATTTTGAATTCCTTCTAAATCGCCCATCGCATAAGTGTTATAGCTAATAGTTCCAAAAAAAGTAACACTGTGCTGACAAAATGCGATGGAATTTAATACGAAAATTATTACTACAATGTTTATAAAAGTTTTTTTCATAACTGTTCCCCGTCTAATTCAATTCCACATACTTGTAGTAACCATCAACGAAATAAAGTCCGTTCAGGTAAAAATGCGTCAATCCACTAACATTGATGTGACCGCGCTGCTGCCCTGTAATGGGATCGAATATATATCCGTTTGCTGCTAACAATCCTGAATTGGAATCTATAAGCGGATAGTAATAAAATTCACCGGGTATCTCCAGCAGAAGCTGTACATCCGATGTTCTGTAAATTTGAATGCTATTGTTTTGGGATACTATGATTATTCTTGAATTATCTTTTGTAAAAACCGCATTGTAAGTCGGTATCGAACCTATTTCTATCAGACTGCTTCCTGTATATCTGTAAATACGATTATTAAATGCAACGTATTGCTGATCGTTTGTTATCCTAAGTTCAGTATAGTAGAGTCCGAAATTGAACGAATAAGTAAAAAAACATTGGTTGGTATTCATATTGAAATATGCAAGTACCTGAAGCCCGTTACTTTTAATAATAATTACAGAGAGCTTGTTATCATTATTGATTTTGATAGATTGAATTGGTGCATAGGTTCTGTAGTTCCCGGTCGGCATCAGAGCTATAATATCTGTTTCCGCTTCAGTATTTAATGTTGAAACATTAATTTTATATACACTTCTATCATAGGTATAATACATATAATCTCCGTTATCGCTTATCGTCAGATTGATACCATCTATAGAAAAATCAAACACTCTGCTATTTATTAAATTCAGAGTAGTGCCATCATACGTTGAAATGCTATGTTGATAGGTCACATGGGAATAATCCAGCATTACAAAAAGATTTTTTTCAGGAATGTATTTCAACCAGGCACCTTCACCAAATGGGAACGGTGTACCAATGGATTGCCCATGAATGGATACACTCGGAGTTTCTTCTCCAGCTTTAGAGAATGCAGATAAACGGTAGAACGGTCTGCCTAGTGCCGGTGATTCATCTACCAGTACCGTATCATATGGTGAAAATATCTCAATTTCATTTCCCGCGCTTACAATTTTATAATTTCTAAATGCAGCGGTAAGAGGAAATTTATTCCAGGTTACGAGCAATTTTTCGTCTGGCATAACGATTGTCGAAACGAAAGACGGAGAGATACTCTGAAATACTTTAGTCTCGCTTTCCTTATAGATGTTCATAACCTGTGTGACGAGTTCATAGTAACCATAACCAGTAAAGTAAGTAGTATCATAGTATTTTGTTTGATTAACATTTGATATCGCTGCTATAGTTGATCCATTTCTTTTTATAATATATAGCTTAAAAAATGGTTGTTCATATTTTTCCCAATTAAGCGTGAGTGAACCATTTTCAATTGTAAATTCCTTTAGTTGGGGTGTTGAGATTGGTCCATTAAAAATTGTAACTGGATATTGTTTAGCAGCAATCAATGCTTCTGCTCCAAGCCGATCGGCAAGGCTGCCGGTATTGGTTGTTGCCGCAAGTAATAATGTGAAAGTATAGTCTCCATCCTGATAGTACTCGCTGTTAAAAACTATTTGAGAAGAACCGGACATATGAAGCGAGACTTCCATTTCGTCAAGAAACCCTGTGACAAACTTTACTGTGTGACCGTTTAATTCAGTCTCGACTGCGAATGTTATAGTTCCTCTTATTTGATTAATAGCATCAGGATTTAAAACTGTAATATCAACAGTTCCCTCAGGAGGATTTACAGTTTTGAAATTTGTTTCAGTCGGTGAGTAATCGCAGCTGTTATGCAGAACTATTGCACTAAAGCAGACAATTAGTTTTAGTCTGATGATGTACTTGCTCATAAATTCCCCATTCAGTTATCTAAATGAATATCGAGCCAATAAGTAGTCAAAAATAATTGATCACTTTAAGGTGTTCAATTTCATTTTCATCAAAATGATATCTAAAAAAATAAACCCCATCTTTACGAAGCAGGATTCATCGATTCGCTGTAAATGAAAAACTGTTATCGAGAAGTCTGCCCATTTTTACTTATGAAACTTATATCAGTCTTTTATCAATTCAAACAAACCAACTAGTTAAAAACCAAAAAGGGCATCGTGTTGATGCCCTTTTAGTTGCTAGTATTCGAAGATCCTGAAACAAGTTCAGGATGACAATTATCCGTCACACTTCGACAAGCTCAGTGTGACATTTGTCTTACTTCACATCGAATCGATCAAGGTTCATAACTTTGTTCCAGGCTGCAACAAAATCCTTTACGAACTTCACTTTTACATCGTCCTGCGCATAGACTTCTGCAAGTGCACGAAGCTGTGAGTTTGAGCCGAAGATTAAATCAACACGGGTTCCTGTCCACTTAACTTTTCCTGTTTTACGATCACGTCCTTCATATGCATCAATGTCATTAGTTATTGGTTTCCAAACAGTATTCATATCAAGCAGGTTTACAAAGAAGTCATTTGTCAGTTTACCAACTTCATCTGTGAACACACCGTGTTTTGTTCCATTATAGTTTGCACCAAGCACGCGCATTCCGCCGACAAGCACGGTCATTTCAGGTGCACTTAATGTAAGAAGCTGCGCTTTGTCAATCAGCATCTCTTCTGGTGTTATGGTGTAAGCTCTTTTCTGATAGTTACGGAAACCATCTGCTTCAGGTTCCATGTATTCGAATGACTCAATATCAGTCTGAGCTTGGGATGCATCCATTCTTCCCGGAGTGAAGGGAACTTCAATTTTGTGTCCTGCAGCTTTAGCAGCAGCTTCAACTGCAGCACATCCACCAAGAACAATCAGATCTGCTAGAGAAATTTTCTTACCGTCTTTACGTTTGTTAAACTCTTTCTGAATGTTCTTAAATACTTTTAGTACTTTTTCAAGTTGTTCAGGCTGGTTAACTTCCCAATCCTTTTGAGGCTCCAGGCGAATGCGGGCACCGCTAGCTCCACCGCGCATATCCGAACCACGAAAAGTTGATGCAGCAGACCACGCAGTATAAACCAGTTCTGAAATTAATAAACCTGAATCTATAATTTTCTTTTTAAGCCCATCGATATCTTTTTTATTGATAAGCTTGTGGTTAACTGCAGGTATTGGATCCTGCCAGATTAAATTTTCTTTAGGAACTTCAGGTCCAAGGTAACGAGCTTTTGGTCCCATATCACGATGCGTAAGTTTAAACCACGCTCTTGCAAATGCATCCGCAAACGCTTTTGGGTCTTTGTGGAATCTTCTGGAAATAGGTTCGTAGATTGGATCGAAGCGTAAAGATAGATCAGCAGTTGTCATTGTCGGTGGATGTTTCTTTGAAGGATCGTGCGCATCAGGAATCATATGTTCGGGTTTAACATCTTTAGCTTGCCATTGCCATGCACCAGCAGGACTTTTAACTTTTTCCCACTCATAACCGAAGAGCATATCGAAATAACCCATATCCCATTTTGTTGGATTTGGTTTCCACGCACCTTCGAGGCCACTTGTGTTTGTGTATTTACCTTTGCCGTCTCCTAATTTATTTATCCATCCGAATCCTTGCTCTTCTATCGGCGCAGCTTCCGGTTCCGGACCAACTAAGCTTGCATCACCAGCTCCGTGCATTTTACCAAATGTGTGCCCACCAGCAGTCAAGGCAACCGTTTCTTCATCATTCATTGCCATTCTTTTAAATGTTTCGCGTACATCACGACCAGAAGCAACCGGATCAGGATTTCCATCAGGGCCTTCAGGATTCACATAAATAAGTCCCATCTGAACTGCAGCCAAAGGGTTTTCCAATTCCCTGTCACCCGAATAACGGCTTTGAGGTTTGTCACTTGTTGCTAACCATTCCTTTTCAGCACCCCAGTAGATGTCTTCTTCGGGCTGCCAGATATCTTCGCGTCCTCCACCAAAGCCAAAAGTTTTGAAACCCATTGATTCAAGTGCAGCATTGCCGGCTAATATCATCAAGTCAGCCCAGGAAATTTTATTTCCATATTTCTGTTTGATTGGCCATAGCAAACGACGTGCTTTGTCCAGGTTGCCATTGTCAGGCCAGCTGTTAACTGGTGCAAAACGTTGGTTGCCAGTTCCTCCTCCTCCACGTCCATCGGCTGTTCGATAAGTACCAGCACTGTGCCACGCCATTCGAATAAAAAGTCCACCATAATGACCCCAATCTGCAGGCCACCAATCCTGTGAGTTGGTCATCAACTCGTACAAATCTTTTTTGAGAGCTTTGTAATCCAGCTTGCTGAATTCTTTTGCATAGTCAAATTTTTTATCCATCGGGTTTGATGCCGGATGGTGCTGGTGAAGTATTCCCAGGTTTAATTGGTTTGGCCACCATTCTTTATTTGATGTTCCCCTGCCGAAAGAAGTTCTTCCGGTTACGGGACATTTGCTTTCATCACTCATATTCATTCTCCTGATGTTTTTATTGTTAATAGTTATTTAATTAAATTTTTTATTATTGAATGTTCCAATTATCTGAAGCTTAATATCTTTTACTTTGAAGTTGGGTATTTTCTTCTTTCTGAAATATTCCTCAAGCATCCCATTCAGCTGATCATCAAAAAAATCTTCAATACGTTCCGTGTCTTCACAATACAAGTGATGATGATTATCAAGTATTGCATCATATCTCATCACATCTTTTTCAGTCTTTACTTTTTTGACCAAACCTTTTTCAACAAATGTCTCGAGAGTTTTGTAGATCGTTCCAACAGCGATGTTGGGATGATTTTTAACAACATATTCTTTTATTTTGTCTGCGGTGGGATGATTTTTTAAATTATTTAATGCTTCAAGAACAGCAACTCTTTGCGGAGTGACTTTTAAATTGCTGTCTTTCAAGTCAATGCCGTGTTTTTCTTTTTTCATAGATAAAAATTATTAGATAGGAATTATTCTTATCTAAGTTAGAAATTTATTTACAGAATATCAAGTTTGTAATCAAACAAATATATAATCAGAGCTCCTGTTGTTAATGAATTGTTTGTGACAGCTGAATAAATTGGGCAACGAATGACTTGAATCCAAAACTATTTGATATGATTCAATTATAATCAGATTTAGTAATTACAATATCGAGCACATCTACAAGTTCTTTATCCTTATATTTATACCTGAATGTAACATCGTTCTCTCGCATAAATCGCATTTCATCTTTTGTTCGGATATAATTAATGATCTGATACGTAAGAAATTGCCTTGCTTCTTCAACATTAATATTTGTCCTATTTTTCTGCGTTAGAGTATAATAGTAAATCATCATTTTGTCTGAACCTGAAACTGTACTGTCAAGTCTTGTTTCACTATCGATCATAATGGGACATTGTTTGTTTACTTGGGCCGATATCATTTTAAGTTGTTCATTAACTGTTTTTTGTGGACCAAAATATTGTGCGAATGGAATAACAAAACCAACGAACTGTAGAAAGAACCAAAATGAAGCGAATGTTGTTGCACCAGTAAAAAAGATTTTGAGAAAAACAGTCCTGGGTTTTCTGATAAGAATCGAATTCGAATAAACTGCAATCGATCCTATAATACCGCCTATCGCACCTCCTACGAGAGCTAAAATTAATGGCAAACAGATCCATATGTATTCCCATTTATTTAGTTGTCGACCTATTTTAAATTTTTGTCCATCAATTTGAAGTTTTGGAATTAGGTCAAGGGGTTTGTGAATAAGACTAATATTTACCGTTGTACCGAAATTACTTGTTGCTAAAAAATTTCTATTCCGGTAGAAAATGTTTTTCTTTAATGGCTTAATTTCTTTATTGTCAATAAATAGCTTCGGCGCTCGCCAATAACTCAATCGAATGTGCATCCCACGATCTTCAAATCCTGGTGGTTCTACCTGATAGTTCAGATTGAAATCTGTCAAGATACTATGAAGATTACTATCATCAATTGAAGTATAGGGATTGGGTTTGCCATTTTCTCGCCATGTGTATCTGCAGATAGAATTACAAAACGAATAACCGTCTTCCGTAATATTTTCTTCGACTATAATCTTTCCACAATTAGCACAATTCATTTCCAGCTCTAGTAATGGTTTACAATAAATGAATTTGTTTCAAATTAGTGCTACAAAACCAACACGGTTTATAAAAATTGATCAATAATTACTCTTGAAACTTAGATTCATCCGGTAAAAGAAACAAGAAAGTTTAACGAAAAATAAAAAAGGGCATCGTGGTGATGCCCTTGAGAAGAAAATCTTTTAAGATTCTTTCGCTTCGCTCAGAATGACAGTTGCTTCAGCAGCCTTCTCGTTTCTTTTTCTTTGGCTTTGTGATAGATGGCTGCGTTGTAATTTGAGGAGTAGGTAAGTCCGTTTTCTTATCAACGGTTTCTTCTGCACCTGTTTGAGGAACACCGCCAAAGAATTTGCTTATTTCTTTTATCTTTTCGAATTCTGCGATCTGCTCTTTGCCTGCATCGGCTGAAAGATTTGGAAAGAGAACTTCGCTTTTCCATTTATCCAAACCGCCGTTAAGAATGTAAACACCTCTGTAGTTATCTGATTTTAAGATGAACCACGCTTGTGCTGCCCTGAGATCATCATAGCAATAAAGAATGATTTTCTGGTTTCTTAACAGACCAGCTTCCGGCAATGTTTCCATAGGAATATTGTATGCAGTCGGAATGAAATATTCATTAAAATCTTTTTCTTCTCTTAAGTCAACCAGAGTGTAGTCTGATTTTCCTTTTATTATCCAATCTGCTAATTCAAGCACTTCAATTTTATCAGAATTATTTACAGTTGATAAAGCAAGGTCTTTTGCATTAACTTTAATTGTGGAACCAGAATAAGGACTTCCAGCAATTGTTGCAAGCAAGCCAAGAACGATTGCAACAAGCGCAAGCTTTTTAGGTATTGTGAGATCTTTTAAAAACTTTTTCATAAACTGTTCTCCGGATTTTTATCAGCAAATTTTTTCTCAGCCCATTCTGCGGCTGCAAAAGCACCCAAAGCCATCAATACAACAAAGAATACAACTAATCCATATGGAAGATTAAAGAATTCGGGAAGAGTTAGCTTTCCCAAATTTGTTGAGTAATAAAAACTCTCAAGCAATGGAAACATCTCACCGAAAACAAAAATTCCTGCAACAACTCCTGCAAGAAAAGTAAAACCATCAAGTCTTCCGGTTGCAAAAGAAACAACCGAAGTTCCGGGACAATATCCTCCGATAATGAAACCGAATCCGAGAATTAATCCGCCCACGACTTGCGGAAGGATATAAGTCTCGCCGACGTAAACAAGAGAAAGATCCATAAAACCAATTACCGAGAGATAATAAATTCCCAGCATTGCAGTAACGATTGCAGTAAACATTACTTTAAGAACTCTCATATTGGAAAAGTAAAATTGTGCCGCAAGAATTCTTGCATTGCCGAAACCGCCTCGTTCGAGTGCAAATCCAAAACCGATGCCGATTATGAATGCAACAACGAGACTCATATCAAAATTGAAAAAACCGAATTTGAAAAATGGTGAGTTCATGTCCACTGCCTCCTTAAAAAGTAAGCTCCGGCATAACCACCGGCAAAAACCATCATCATAAATGCCCAACTTCCAAGATTAAGCATTGCACCGCCAGATAACGCCTGTCCACTTGTACATCCTCTTGCAAGCTTTGCACCAAAGCCCATCAATCCTCCGCCAATAAAAGCAAACATTAATCTTTGCCAGGAAGAAATTCGGGGACCTTTTTCTATTTTCTTTTTAACTCTTCCTGCAAGCGAACCAGAAATAAAACCACCCGCTAATACACCAATCACTTCGAACAAAAGCCAATCTTTTAAAGGATTGGTAGTTCCATCACCTATGTATTCGCTGAAGTAAGCATTATTTTTTGCATGCTCAGGTGCGACTGTTTCTATTCCAACCGAAATTAAAGTTGAGAAAGCACCGGATGCGCCCAGTCCCCTGCCCATAATAACATAAGCAGCGAGAAGAACGAGTCCGAGTCCGAAACCAACTACATAAGGATTTGAATAAGGCTGTGATTTTACCTCAACCTTTTCTTCTTCCTTTTCGAAGATGTGAGTTATTTTTCTAACTAAAGTTGTCATTAAATATTTTCTCCGTTATTTAAAGTGTGCGTTAAACCAATGGCTGTATTGTCCAGCCGAAACAATTATAAATCTTAAAATCAATCCACCGATGATTACCATTATCGGTGCGATTGGTGTATGTTTTACTTTATGGTTGACTGCAAGGAGTTGCAATCCAAGCGGTATGATTATTCCTAATCCGATAACAAAAACCCAGAATGCTGGTGCATAAGTTCCTGTGAGAAGCAATTGAGCAGCCTCAATGTGTGGTCTTGCTGACGACATCAAACCAAGGAAAAGCATTACAATTACAAATAACTCAACTACAAGAAATCCGTTATCAGCTTTAGCAAGTAATTCGCTTTCATTTTTATTTTTTGCAATAAGATGAACATACGCTGCTGCTGTTGACAATCCGGAAACAAGAAATAAAACCCAGAGAAGTGATGAGTTCCAAAGTGGTCTCGAACCCATCGTACTCAAAAGAACACCAGTGTAGGCACCAAGCATCATCCCAAGAACCATATTAAAAATACCAACATTTTTTATAAAGAACGGATGAGCTTGTAATTTTCCTGCGATGTCACTAAGCTTAGGAAATTTTTGTGTAATCCAAGATGGAGGACGAATAAGAATATTTGCAATCAAGGCAGGATAAACTAAAATCAAAATCCATGCACCCCACGACATTGGTGAAGTGACCTGAAATGTTGTGTAAAGTCTCCACACATAAGGCTTGTGCGCAAGATCCAGAAATAAAGCAAACATTCCCAGACTTAACAGTACAAAACTTGTCAGGGGAATTGAGTAACACGAACAATTGCTTTCTTTATGTCTTCCGCTGAATAAAAAATACCCTGCTATGATCATCATTCCGGCAACCATCCCGCCAAGAAAAAGATAAACAGGAATTTCCCAGCCCCACATTGCCATAACCGGATCGATGTTAGGATTGTTTCTTGTTGTAAAAATTTCGTGCATCGTAATTCCTCACACTAAATAAAAAATATTTGGCTTTGTTCCTGCATCAGTCATTAAAGCATGATACTTTCTTGAATTTAAAAGCTTGCTTACTTCGCTGTTTGGATCATCGAGATCACCAAAATGCATACAGTATGTCGGGCAGACTTCAACACAAGCAGGCTTCTCTCCTTTTTCAACTCTGTGAATACAGAAAGTACATTTATCTGCATATCCATCAGGATGAATGAAACGCGCATCGTACGGACAGGCTTCTACACAAGCTTTGCAGCCAATACACTTCTCGTGAGTGACGAGTACCACTCCACCAACATCGTGAATGTGACTTGCACCAGTCGGGCAGCATGAAACACAAGGCGTTTCCGAGCAGTGATTACATCTCTCGGTTCTTATTTCCAAATTGATATCAGGAAATTTTCCAAATGACTCTGTTACGATCCAATCCCTGTTGTGGCCTTCAGGAACATTGTTTTCAGTTTTGCAGGCAACAACACAATCCTGACATCCAACACATTTACGAGTATCTATTACCATTCCGTATCTCGGCATCTTATACCTCCATCTCAAATGTTACAAAGTTCACATTCATTCCTGTTCCACCCATCAACGGATCAGTTTTGTATTGTGTGATAAGTTCTGCATCGCTTGCACCTTTTTTATAAGTGCTTCTAAGTTGTCGTGATTTTTGCCCAAATCCATGAACCATATAAACACAATCAGGTCGTATTCTTTCTGTTGGTTTGACTTTTATTTGATCTGAAATAACTCCATCAGAATTTTTTAATTTGATTTTATCACCTTGTTTCAATCCATATCGTAAGGCAATATCCGCATTGACCCAAAGCTCATTTTCACTCATCATATCCCTTAGAATTGGATTAGATTGTGTTTTGCTGAATGTATGAACGGGAGCCCTGCCATAAAGCAATCTGAAATATCCTGAAGGTGGTTGAGGATGCTTTGTGTATTTTGGAACAGGATCAAATCCAGCTTCAGCCAGTTGAGGGGAATAAAATTCTATCTTGCCAGATGGTGTCCAGAACTCAGGTTCAATTCCATCTTCAAAATAAATTGGCTGCGGTTCACCTTTAATAATTCCTTTTTGCTTTAACTCTTCAAGTGAATGTCCTACTAGTTGTAGCCTTATATCAAGATATTCTTCGATGTCTTTCCATGGAAAATATTCTGCAAGACCAAGTTTCTCACCAAGTTTTTTGGCAATCCACCAATTTGGTTTTTGATCATTTGGTTCTGCCACTACCGGCTGCCTTATTCCAACAAAACTTTCTCTAAACGGAGAAGTATTCAGATCATCATATCTTTCCAAATAAACAGATTCAGGAAGAACAACATCTGCCCATCCAGCTACTTCACTTGGGACTACATCAACTACAACCATCAAGTCAAGATTCTGAATTGCTTTAATTGTTTCATCTCTGTTCGGAAATGCTTGCAAAAGATTTGTACCGTAAATCATCCACCCTTTGATGGGATACGGTTTGCCTGTGATTGTTGCTTCACGAATTCCGGTTGAGATTTGCTCGCCTGCTGCAAAAGGATATTTTCCATCAGGATTATCAACAGTACCTTTTTCAATCTTTGGATAAGGTGGATAAGGATATTTAGGAATATCATAACTGTAAGGAATATAGAATCCACCTTTTCTTCCCCAGCTTCCCATCAACGCATTCAGCAGAGCAATTGCACGACTTCTTTGTGCATCATCGCCATACCACGTTACGTGTCTCCCGGGATGAATAAGTGTTGCAGGTTTATAACGTGCCATTTCTCTGGCTGTTTCTCTTATTACTTCAGGATCAATTCCTGTTTCAATGTAAGCCCATTCAGGTGTGTATTGAGAAACTTCGGCAGCAAATGCTTCAAATCCAAATCCGAATTTCTCAACATAATCAACATCGTAAAGTTTTTCATTTACTACCACACTCATCCATGCGAGTAATAACGCAATATCAGTTCCGGGTTTTATTGGCAAATAATATTTTGCCTTGCTGGCTGCAACAGAAAATCTTGGATCAACAACAATGATTGATGCGCCTTTTTCAACAGCACGGGAAAATTCCTGTACTTGTGTATTGTGCATATTCTCGCCAAGATGGGAGCCGATCAATACAAGACATTTTGAATTTTGAATATCGGTTCTTTCCGGAGAGCCGACAATATCTCCAAATGTTAATTCAAATCCGGCTTCGCGTGGACCACGACATTGAGCATATGAAGGTGCTGTTTCATTCGGACTTCCATAAGCGTGCATCAAATGTTTTAAGAATGATCCGCCTATTCCGTGACTGAAAAGTGCCATTGATTCAGGACCATATTCAACTTTTATTTTATTCATCTTTTCAGCTATATAATCGAATGCTTCGCCCCAGGTTACTTCAACCCACTTTTCTTCACCGCGTAAACTTTTTCTGATCAAAGGAGTTTTTAATCTGTCTTCATCATAATGCGCACCAACTCCTCCCGTTCCTCTTGGACATAATCTTCCATTACTCAATGGATCATCAGGATGTCCTTCCAGTTTCCAGAGTTTCCCGTCCTTTACATAAGCCATCACACCGCACTTCCAGAAACATAAATCGCAATAGGTAGAAATCTTTTTGATTCCTTTTTCACTTTGTTCATTAATTTTTTCTGAGGATTTAATAAACGTTTTAGCAGTACCTGCAAGTGCAGCAGCAGTTACAACTGTTGCACCTGATATTTTCAAAAATCTTCTTCTCGATAGTGAATTCATTTCGTTCCCGTAAGTTGATTTCTTATAAACTTTTTGATGCTGTTACATTCAGCAAAATCTTTATACACTGAACACTCACGACAATCTTTTGATGTGCAGACGGTATTTTCGCCTTTAACCGACCAGCAAGGACCGTTGTGTGTCAGATAAGCACTGCAACTACTTCTATCTTCTTTACTGCAGTTCATCACTTCCCAACAAGGCATCAATGAGTAAAGCGTCTTTATACCATTAATACTTATCTTGGAATCATTTATTGCTGAACGGATACACTTAATTCTTTCAATATCTGAATTTGAGTACAGTCTATGACTTGAGGATTTTTTAAATGGAATGATGAGCTTTTCTTTTTCATACATCCTAAGTGTATGGACAGAAATGTTTAGCAGCTTTGCAGCAGTGCGAATCGGATAAATTGGTTCGTTGTTAGTCATTTGGATAAAACTTTTGCAACTTATTTAAAGTTGATATTTATAAATACCAACTTTGCTGCCACACAGAAACAGTTGATTATTGTTAATAGGTGCGTTTTTTATTCGAAGTTTTTTTCAAATGAAAGAAAAATGAGAATTGCATTTCTAAGTTTTTGGAATGATTAGCAGAGTTAAATATTAAATTGAGTGAAGAGATAATCTGAGTGAAATAGTTTTACTTGTCTTCTTCCCCCAGGATTCTTTTTGCATAATTGAAATCCTCCGGTGTATTAATGTTGAAGAATAAATCAAGATGATAATAATCTAATCCCGACACATCAACAATTTCAGTTTCAACACACCCTTGTAATTCATAGATGCTACCTTTTAGCTTTGAATCTTTTTTCATTGATTCATTTATCAGCTTATCGACTTGTGGAAATATTTTTTTTGAATAAACTCCGCAAAGCTGTTGAATCTTTCCTTCGGCTTTTGGAAGAATTATGTCTTTATCAGATTTAAAGTTGATCAAGTAGTTTATTAGTTCCTTATTAATTAAAGGCATATCGCAGGAAATGAAGAAGTTTTTTTCAGTTTTTGTGGAGTAAAGTGCTGAATGAATGCCTGATATTGGTCCCCTGTCCGGGTAAATATCTTTAATAATCTTTTTTTTAAATAATTCGAAAAGTTCCAGTTCATTTGAACTAATTACAACCTCAGAAAATATGGATTCCAGAATCTCGATTATTCTTTGCAAAAGTGATTTATTCCCGACTTTTAACAGAGATTTATTGGTTCCCATCCTGCTGCTTTTCCCACCGGATAGAATAAAGGCAGTTATGTCATCATGAAGTTTTTTCAAATTCTATTTATTTTTTATATCAAATATATTGATTTGTTATTATGCCTTTTTAAAAGAATGAATCTTGAAGATTATTTTTTCATCATATCAATAAAAAAAATTGAAAGATAATGAACTACTCCCAAAGGGATGATATGTCAGAAGTAAAAGATTTTCAAAAAGATGTAATTGAAAAAAGCTACAATAAACCTGTATTGGTTGATTTCTGGGCTGAATGGTGCGGTCCATGCAAAATGATTGGACCGGTTCTTGAAAAACTTGCTGAAGAAAACAAAGAAGCCTGGGAACTTGTAAAAATCGACACTGACAAAAACCAACAAATAGCGATGCAGTACGGGATTCGTGGAATTCCGAATGTAAAACTTTTCAAAGATGGAAAAGTCATCAACGAGTTTACAGGTGCTTTACCCGAACAAGCGATAAAGGATTGGCTGAAGAAATCAATTCCGAGCAAGTTTACAGATCAGATTGAACACGCAAAAATATATTTGAAAAACGGAGATGTTGATATTGCAAAAGCAATTCTCGAGGATGTTCACAAAGGAGATATAAACAACAGCGAAGTTAAAGTACTGCTTGCCAAAATTCTGCTATTCGAAGATCAGAAAGAAGCTCTGCGCTTAACACAAAATGTTGATGGAAATCTCAACAATATTGAACTCGCAGAATCAATAAATACCCTTGCAGAATTAATTAGTCGTGACAAGAATAATTTTCCGGAAGGTGAAGTTAAAGCTGAATACCTAAATGCAATACAGGATATAAGAAATCAAAACTTTGACGCAGGTTTGACTAAGATGATCGACATCATCAGAACTGATAGAAACTATGAAGATGATGGTGCAAGGAAAATATGTATAGCAATATTCAAATTTCTTGGCGAGGAGAGTGAAATTACATTAAATCACCGTCGTGATTTTGGAAGAGCTTTATATATCTAGGATTGATTCGAAGAATATTTGTAAAATTGGTTAAGCGAATCCGGATTAGCAAGCGCGTCCTTATTTTCGACCTCTTCCCCATTCAAAATTTTACTTACTGCAATCTCAACCTTCTTCCCGCTAATAGTTCTTGGTACTTCTTTCACTTCATAAATTTCACTCGGAACATGTCTTGGTGTTGCTCTCGATTTAAGTTCTGATTTTATTTTATCTTTAAAATTTTTATTCAACTTTACACCTTGTTTAAGCACAACAAATAAGACAATCTTTTCATCACCATTGAACTTTTTTCCAACAACAATGCTGTCACTAATTCCGTCCAGTTCTTCAACTATCCGGTAAATTTCTGCAGTACCTATACGAACTCCACCGGGATTAAGTGTTGCATCTGATCTTCCGTAAACTACTATTCCGCCTGACTCCGTAATTTTAATATAGTCACCATGAGTCCAGATCCCCAAATACTTTTCAAAATATGCTTTACGATATTTCTCGCCATTTTCATCATCCCAAAAATAAACCGGCATAGATGGAAATGGTTCGGTACAAACCAGTTCACCTTTTTCACCAACAACTGATTTGCCTTTTTCATTGAAAGCTTCGACCTTCATTCCTAATCCTTTGCATTGAATTTCTCCTGCATAAACAGGAAGAATCGGATTCCCAAGCATAAAGCAGGAAATTATATCTGTCCCACCTGAAATCGATGAAAGCTGCAAGTCGGATTTTACATTTTCATAAACCCAATGAAATGTTTCTTCGGGAAGAGGTGAGCCTGTTGAAAGAATTGATCTTAACGAACTTAGATCATACTTTTTCTTAGGTACAAAATTAGTCTTATTGAATATTGAAAGATATTTTGGAGATGTACCAAATACGGAAATTTTATGCTTTTCGACTTTCATCCATAAGACATCATTGTCAGGATAAACAGGATTTCCATCATAAAGAAAGATGGTTGCTCCAACCTGTAGCGAGCTTACCAACCAATTCCACATCATCCAGCCACAGGTTGTATAATAGGTAATTACTTCTTCTCTCTTTAAATCCGTATGAAGGCTATGTTCTTTAAAATGCTGAAGTAAAGTTCCTCCAGCACCATGCACCATGCACTTTGGAAGTCCGGTAGTTCCGGAAGAATACATTATATAAACCGGATGATTAAATGGTAACTGCTCAAACCCGATTATTTTTGAGGTGTTATCTAATAAATCATTAAAATGTATGAACTTAGAACTATTTATCTCCTGATTATTATTGGTAGCATGTGGTTGTTTTAAATCCTGGTATTGTGGTATCCAGATTATCTTCTCAATTTCCGGGATTTGCGAGACTATGTTTTCAACCTTTTCTTTACAATCAATTAATTTTCCGTTGTATTGATATTCTTCTATTGCAAACAAAACTTTTGGTTTAACTTGACCAAAACGGTCAAGTACACCTTGTGTTCCAAAATCAGGGGAGCATGATGTCCAGACAGCTCCAATGCTTGTTGTAGCCAGCATTGCAATAATTGATTCAGAAATATTAGTTACAAATCCTGCAACCCTGTCGCCTGTTTTAACACCAAGTTTTCTCAAACCAGCGCTACATGATGTTACAAGTTTATTTAATTCAGCATATGTGATTGATACTTCTGGTTTATCTTCCCTGCTGCTAATGATGGTCAGGTGATCATCATTGTATTTTAATAGATTTTCAGCAAAGTTTAGTCGGCTACCTTCGAACCAATTAGCACCGGGCATAATTCGTTTATCAAGTACTTTTTCATAAGAATTAGAATGAATTATCCCGCTGAACTTCCAAATAGATTCCCAAAATTTCTCACTTTCTGTAACGGACCAGGTATGAAGCTGATTATAATCACTGAATGAAAGATTATATTCTCTCTTAAGAAAATTATAATACTTCGAGAAGTTTGAAGTTCGAATTCTATCTCCCGACGGTATCCAAAGTGGTTTTGAGTTGCTCATTATAGTAAAAAACTCACTTGCGAGGTGAGTCGTAATTACCTTTAATTTCTTAAATGAATTATTTGATCATTCCTGCATACAAAGCAGCTTTCCAGGCAAAGTCAATATCATTATTGGCCAGCGCAGTTTTAGCTGACAACTCAATCATAATCTTTTGATTCTCATTCAACATCAATGATGCTTTTAACATTTTCTTGTAATCATTCAATCGCTGATATCTATAGAAGGCTTCCAATCCTTCTTCAAATCCATCGATTTTCTCATCGGAGACTTTTTGGATATAGAACTTTACATCCTCTAAAGAAGGAATTAATTCTGAATGACCAAACTTACCTAAATCATTTGCTGAATAAATTTCGGATGTTCTGATATGTAATGGCAGTTGATCATAACCGATGCACTTCTTATTTCCCGGTTGTTCCAAAGAAAAAATTCCGTTCGCAGCACGGGAATAAAAGCTTCCAGACATTCTTGCAACTAAATCTATTTTGATCGGATCAATAATACCATTAGTAAACAAATCTTCAGCAACATGAAACTTCAGTACCTCACAAATTGCAATATTTGCAGATGCACCCGCTTTGCCAAAACTTCTTATCTCTAACACTTTACATTCTAACTGGAATGGTGACTCTTTAACTCTTTTTGGTTTTACCAGATCAGAATCAATCGGAGTTAATCCAGATTTAATGAACTCATCATATTCAGAGGGATATTCTGTAGATGCAAGACTCACCTGCTCAACCATCGCATGAGTTACGGACTGTATTACGCATTCTTTTATTGCAATTAAATTGTTGTAGGTATCCTTTAACGTTGCATCTCTTCCTCTTCTTGAAGGTGAAAAAGCAACTATCGGTGGATTTGCACCAAAAGCATTGAAGAAAGAAAATGGTGATAAGTTATTTATTCCATCAGTAGAAATTGTTGAGACAAGTGCAATAGGTCTTGGTGCAACACCCCCGAGAAGTAATCTGTGAACTTCCGGAACTGATAAATCTTTCGGTTCGTAATGAAGCATTAAGAAGTTTTCTTTTTCTTAGCTAATATCGATCTGCTTTTCTTTGCTTTTCGAATTGTGTTTTTGAGAACACCTAGTTCGGTGATTTCAAGTTCGATTTCATCACCATCTTGAAGCCAGATTGGGTCAAAATCTTTTCCATTTTCTTTAGCTTCTATCGCCCAAGTTCCGTTTAACTCAAGATAACAACCTGTCCCGACTGTTCCTGAACCAATTACATCCCCCGGCAACAATCTGACTCCATATGATGCCCGTTCAATAATCTCGGCAAAAGTCCAGTTCATATCTTTCATATTCCCATCAGAGATTTGCTTGCCATTATGCTTTGCAGTCATCTGCAGATCGTACTTATTTCCAAATTCAGTTGATATTTTATACGGCTCAAGTTCATCAGGAGTAACAAGCCAAGGACCAATGCTTGAAGCAAAATCTTTTCCTTTTGCCGGACCGAGATTTAATTTCATTTCTTCCATTTGAAGCACTCGTGCAGAAAGATCATTCATTATCAAATAACCAGCAATATAAATGTCAGCTTCTTTAGCTTCTATATTTCGTCCTTCTTTACCAATGACGATCGCAGCTTCAAGTTCAAAATCAAGTTGACGAAGATGATCATCTTCCACTCGAATCTCACCTTCTCCAAAAATTGCGTTGTGGTTTGTGAAGTAGAAAACGGGATACTGATCGAACTCGGGAATCATTTCAACACCACGATTTCTTCTTGCTGTTGCCACGTGCTGTCTGAAAGCATATCCATCTCTGCAAGAAGGCGGATTTGGAATCGGTGCTAATAATTTTAAATTTTCGTCTGTCACAAAAGAAGTAATCTTCCCTTCCTTTATAGCTGCTTCTACCTTTCTTGCATTTTCCATCATTTCTTCACCACCTCGAAGAAATCTTCTCATCCGATTTGGTAATTCAAGTCCTAATCCTACTGCACATTCCTGAAGATTATAAATTTTTCCATCTACATAAATTCCAAGTCTGTCTTTTTTCTTTGTTGTGTATGATACGAGTTTCATTTCAGGTTTTCTCTTATTATTTTTTTTCAAGCCAGGATTGACTGTACTTCTCAGCCATGGTTTCTTTCACATTCCTTGTCACCTGCAATGGCTGAAATGTATCAATCATAATTGCATATTCATCGGTTTCCTTTTTACCAATTGAAGCCTCAGTTTTGCCAGGTTGAGGTCCGTGAGGTATTCCCATTGGATGCAACGTGATTGATCCTTTCTTTATTCCTTTTCTCGACATGAAATTTCCGTGCACATAATAGAGAACTTCATCACTATCTACATTTGAATGATAGTAAGGTGCAGGAATTGCATCAGGATGAAAATCATATAAACGAGGAACGAAATTACAGATCACAAAATGCTCGGTTGTAAAAACCAAATGTATCGGAGGCGGTAAATGAATTTTACCGACCTTTGGTGCGTATTCTTTAATGTTAAAAGTATAAGGATAGAGAAAGCCATCCCATCCAACAACATCGAATGGATGATGAGGAACCTGGTATTTGAAAAACCTGTTTCTTACCTTTAAAACTATTTCAAATTTTCCTTTTAGATCGATTGGATCCATAAATTCAGGAACATGAAAATCACGTTCATAATAGGGGGCATCTTCTGTCAGCTGACCATATTCATTTCTGAAATGCTTTGGAATATCGAAAGGTGTAGAGGATTCAACAATAAATAATTTTGCTTTTTTATAATTCTTGAATTTTACCTGGTATGTTGTCCCTTTCGGAATAACAATGTAATCCCATTCACCAAACAGTAACCGACCATATTCGGAAAGTAGCTCACCAGTTCCCTGATGCACAAAAAGTATTTCGTGTGCATAACTGTTTCTAAAGAAAGTATCAGTATCCTGAGTTGGATTCGCAGTTGCAATTGTACAATTATCATTTTTCAAAAATTCATTTCTTGAAGTAATAAAATTACCTTCTGTCTTTTTATCATCAGTGAAAAAATGATAATACTGTAAAGGTGCATCCGGCCACTCAGCGGATTTTCTGTTTCTTATCTCTTCTATTTTCTCAACTTGCGGAGGCATGTAAAGGTGATACTTATTCGAGTAGATTCCTGAAAATCCTTTTGTGCTGAAGAGTTCCTCCCTGTAAAGTGATTTTCCGTCTTCTTTATAAAAAGTTGTATGACGTTTAGGTGGAACTTTTCCTACTTTAACATAAAATGGCATTTAATCCTCCTTATTTCTTCCTGTTACATTATTCCTATTTACTTTTTACTTTCTTACTTTATCAAGACTACCACGCTGTGCCTGATCTCTTTCAATCGATTCAAACAATGCCTGGAAATTACCTTGACCAAATCCCTGTGCACCTTTTCTTCTTTGAATTATCTCATAGAAAAATGTTGGTCTGTCTCCAATCGGTTTTGTGAACAACTGCAGCAAATAACCTTTTCCTTCAATATCACAAAGAATTCCATGTTCCTTCAAATCATCGATATTCTCAGTAACCTCAAAACCTTTTTCTTTTAACCGTTCGTAATATGTATCTGGAACAGAGAGAAATTCCATCCCGTTTTTTCTCATTGCGGCAATAGTTTTGATAATATCATTTGTAATTACTGCAACGTGCTGAATTCCAGAGCCAAGATATTCATCTATATATTCTTCAATCTGAGATTTCTTTAATCCTTCGTATGGTTCGTTGATAGGATTTTTTATTGCAGGACCTTCAGTTGATCGAACAACTTTTGAAAGTAATGCTGAATACTGTGTTGATATATCTCCGGGACCAAAATCAATGAATGTTTCAAAGTTTAAACTCTTATTTAAATAATTCGCCCAGAGATCCATCTCGTTAGTTCTTACGTTCCCAACGATGTGATCAATCGCCTGTAGTCCGGTGTCTTCTGTAGTGATTTCAATTTTCTGAATTGGTTTGCCGTATCCCGGTTTGAATATTCCCTTGTAATTATCTCTGTTTACAAAAACTATCTCTGCATCATCGTACAGTTTTAAAGCTGCTTCTTCAACCCAACCATTTTCATTTTCAGTTTTAATTGGTTCCCAGGCAGGAACAGCACCATTCTTTAATGCAGCATCAAATGCTTTTTTTACATCTTTTACTTTTAGCGACCATCTTTTAACGCCATCGCCATGTCTTTCAACAAATTGATGAATTTGATACTGACTTGGATTTATTGCAGAAGTGACGACAATTCTAAGATTATTTTGCTCAAGATAATAAGATACTTTTCCTTTAACACCAGTTTCTGGTCCTGAATATCCAACAATCTTCATCCCCATAGCTTTAGCGTGCCAGTACGCCCACATTTTTGCTGAGCCCACATAAAATTCAACATAATCGTATCCGAGCAATCCTAATTGTTCTGCCATTTAATTTCTCCTGATATTAAATTATTGATATGCCTTAAACTAACTTCAAATTTAAGGGAAATAGCCATTAGATTAAAGTAAAAATAAAAAGATTTATGTTTTTAAGAAATTTTAACTGCTGGTATCAATTAAATTGAATCAAGCAGCAGAAATCCATTTCCTTTCCTAACGGTTACGGGCTGAATATTTTTATGCTCATATTTGCATTGCTTCAGAATCGGACAAACAGAACACAGCGGTTTTGCAGACTTGCAAATAATTCTTCCCAATTTTATCAAGTTAGTATGAAACTGATGTGCAATTCCTTTTGGTAATTTTCCGCTGATTAGTTCAAAAGTTTTTACCGGAGTTTTCGTATCTACTAATCCTATTCTATTCAGAGTTCTATGAACATGTGTATCGACAGGGCACACATTTCTATCCAGAGAAAATAATAGAACGCAACTTGCTGTCTTCACTCCAATTCCATTAATCGAGGTTAGCTCATTCAGAATTTCATCATCTTGCATTTTCTGGAGATATCTCATATCGAAATTATCATTTCTTTTCTTTAATGAAGAAAGAAACTTTTTAATTGCGGATGACTTTTGTTTTCCCAATCCTGCAACTTTTATGGTAGATTCAATTTGTTTCCTGGAAACTTCAGCTACTTCTTTCCAGGATTTGTATCTTGATTTTAGATTTTGATATGCCCGATAAGAGTTTCTGTCATTAGTATTTTGTGAAAGAATTGTGGCTATCAAAGTATCGACTGGATTTGGAAGTTTAGCAGGTCTCTCAGGAACGCCGAAATGCTTCACCAACAGCTCATTTATCTTTTTGATTTTACTTTTCAATGAATACTAATTTTTAATGATGAGTTTCATAAAATTAAATTCAAAAATTCAATTAGCAAATATTTATCTTTGCACATCTGTTTAGGCTTAAATAAATAAAAGGAAATCAATGGGTACTTTGATGTCGAGCATTTCCGGAATCCGTGGGATTGTCGGTGATGGATTGGAACCGGAAATAATTATTAAACACACTAATGCGTTTGCTGACTTTGTAGGTTCAGGAAAAGTAGTAGTCGGACGAGACGCGAGAATAACAGGGGAAATGGTCAATCAGATTACCACAGGGACTTTGCTTGCTAAAGGCATTGATGTTATAGATATCGGAATTTGTCCGACACCAACAGTGCAATTCAATGTAAAAAAATTAAATGCGAATGGTGGAATAGCAATTTCTGCGAGTCACAATCCTAATGAATGGAATGCTTTGAAGTTGTTAAATAGTACGGGACAATTCCTCTCTCCCGAAGAATATCTGCAGATGCAAATGTTTTTGCAGAATGATAAACAAAGTTATAAATCCTGGGACAAAATTGGAAAATGGACAGAGTATTCGAAAGGAATTCAAAATCATATTGATGCTGTACTGGATTTAGGGATTATCTATTTGGATGAAATCCGGAAAAGAAGATTCAAAGTAGTTTTGGATTGTGTAAACGGTGCGGGTGCATTTGTGCTTCCAGATTTCTTGAAAGAATTTGGTTGTGAAGTTATTGAAATGAATTGTGAGACAACCGGGATCTTTCCAAGACTACCCGAACCCTTGCCGGAAAACTTAACAGAGACGATGAAAAAAGTAAAAGGTGCAAATGCTGACTTAGGAATTGTAGTCGATCCTGATGTCGATAGATTGGTTTTGATCACTGATAAAGGTGAACCTTTTATTGAAGAAAATACAATCACACAAATCGTTCATTTTGTTTTATCAAGAAAAAAGGGAAATGTTGTTGTTAATCTGTCGACAACCAGAGCAGTTGATGATGTTGCAGCTAAATTTGGATGTTCAGTTTTTCGTTCACCTGTTGGTGAAGCAAATGTGGTAAAGAAGATGAAAGAAGTTGATGCGGTTATTGGCGGCGAAGGAAGCGGCGGGGTAATCTTTCCAGAATTACATTATGGAAGAGATGCTTTGGTTGGAATAGCATTAACACTTCAACATTTATCGGATTATGGAAAGTCTTTATCAGAATTAAAAAATGAACTTCCTCAGTATTTCATTTCTAAAAAGAAAATCGATGTGACTGAAAATCCTGATGAAATTATAGACAAGTTGACTCATCACTTTTCCAATCAGAAAATTAACAACGAAGATGGATTACGAGTTGATTTTGAAAGTCACTGGGTTCATTTCAGAAAATCGAATACAGAACCGATAATACGTATTATTGTTGAGGCAAAGTCGGAGGCAGAGGCAAAGGATTTTTCGGAGAAGTACTTACAACTGATAAAGAGTTAATTCATCAGTAAAGTTTTTCGCGTTTTTGGATGTAACGAAGAAGTGCTTTGTCGTATGGATCAGATGTTTCAATCAGGTTGTAGTCAATATTTGAGTTCAGACATTCAGTTTTTATCCTTTCAGTAAACTCTTTCATCGCTTCACGATATGCTTTTTGGATTTGATATGGCTGCGTGGTTAACTCATCTCCTGTTTCAAGGTCTTTAAAGATGGCATCCTTACCAAATGAAAAGGTTTTTTCCATGGGATCCAAAATCTGGAAAACAATAACTTCATTTTTTTTATAACTGAAATGTTTCAGTGCCCTGAGAACGGAAATTATATCATCAAAAAAATCTGAAATTATAACAACTAGTCCTCTGCGCTTGAGTTTTTCTGCACCTTCACTTAAACTTTCGGCCGTATTCGTCTTTTCAGATGCTTTGACAAGAGCAAGGTTTTTAAATATTTCCTGAAGATATGCTCGAGAGGATTTTGGAGGCAGAAACTTGTTTATCTTTTCAGAATAAAGTGTTAATCCAACTGCATCCTGCTGATGGATCATCAGATAACTTAGAGCAGCAGCAAGTGTAATTGAATAATCCAATTTGCTTAAGTTACTTCCTGAAGAATAAGCCATAGAATTGCTTGTATCGAGAAATACATAGCTTCTGAGGTTGGTTTCTTCTTCATACTGCTTGATAAAATACTTTTCTGTTTTTCCGAACACTTTCCAATCAACATCTTTTAAGTTGTCTCCCTGCATATATGCACGATGTTCAGAAAACTCCACACTGAAACCATGGTACGGACTCTTATGCAATCCTACCATAAAACCTTCAACTACCAACCTTGCTTTTAGTTCAAGTGAGTTTAGCTTTGATATAAATGATGGATCGAGATAATTCTTAAAGTCCCGAACTGCTTTTTCCATTACTTTTCTTTTGCCATATTCTTCATTAGAATTTCTTCCGGTGTCAAACCCATATTATCAAGTTCAGCTTGTGCCGATGCGGCAAGTTCATCATTTGGATATTCTTTAAGAAACTGTTTATAGATTTTTGTGGCTTCATCATAATTTTGCAGATCGTTTGCATTGATGAATCCTGCCATAAAAAGTCCCGAAGGTGCGAATCTACTTTTGGGGTAATCTGTGTGAAGTTTTTTAAAAAGTTCGATTGCTTTTATGAGATTCTCTTTTTCAGAAATACTTTTTATCAGTTTATTTTGATACAAACCTGCCAATTGAGACAGGGCTTCAGGAGCTAACTCGCTTTTAGAATGATCATTTACGATCTCTTCAAAAGCCATTACTGCTTCGGGTACTTTATCCTGTTTCAAATAATTTTGTGCTTCATCAAAAAGTTCTTTGTCGGTTTTATTTGAAGAGCAACCAATTAAGATTACCAAACTGAAAAAACTGAGAAATAATTTCATCATTTTTGCCCTTATTTAATAGATTTATTGACAAAATTATCATTTAATAGCTCAACAAACAATGAATGATTTTTGCTTATAATTAAAAAAGCCAGCCTTAATTAAAAGCTGGCTCTTCAAATATGAACATTAATTCAGTACTATTTCGTCAATATCATTTTTCTTACCTGACTGAATGACTGACCATCTATTCCGGTAGCTTCAATCTTGTAGAAATATACACCACTGTTCAAATTAACAGCGTCAAACCTCTTTTCGTGGAATCCCTCGCTCATATTTTCATTTATCAGAATTGCAACTTCCTGGCCTAAGGCATTATATATTTTAAGATTTACTTTTGAATCAACAGCCAGGCTGAAAGCAATCCTTGTACTTGGGTTGAATGGGTTCGGATAATTCTGCTCAAGAGAAAATAATTCAGGTGCTGAAACTTCGATATTAATTTCTTCAGAATATGCGAAAGTACCATCATAGTCTATTTGCTTTAGACGATAATAATAGCTACCTGGATTTACTTTTGTATCCACGTATGAGTAATATTGCTTTTCAGTTGTTGTTCCAAAACCAGGAACAAATCCTAGTGATTCATAGCCTGAATCAAATCTTCTTTGTATTTCAAAACCACGGTTATTTTTCTCAGTTGAAGTTTGCCAGTTTAGAGTCACATCCCCATTATTGGCAGACGCTGTGAAGGATGCTAATTCAACAGGTACGACGATTAAATTGCCACAGCCAATAACATCAAAGTTTGGCCATGCCGACCCAGTGCCTGAACCTGTTGCATTACCATATCCACCAGGAACATAAACTTTAATTGTGTCACCATGCAATCTGGGTGCAACTGCATTAAAAATATTGGACATCTTTATTGGTTTATTGTTAACTATATCAACCCATTGTTCAAGCTGAACATCAAAAACGTGTGTGGTATCATAGTAGCCACCTGGGCCGCCTCTTTCACCACAAACTAAAAAGAAATATTTATCGATAGCGTTTCCACCAGGTCGGCTGAGTCCGGTGTAAATAGTTGGAACAACGGGACCTGCTGTCCAGGTAATTTGGG